>NZ_JAKUFY010000137.1:0-12503 GCF_022663675.1 Bacillus cereus group sp. BfR-BA-01355 | reverse complement strand
TCATCTTCATTTTATTCTTCTTCTTATTAAACCAAGCTCAAGGCGGCGGTAGCCGTGTTATGAACTTCGGGAAAAGTAAGGCGAAGTTATATAATGATGAAAAGAAAAAAGTTCGTTTCAGAGATGTTGCTGGGGCGGATGAAGAGAAACAAGAACTTGTTGAGGTAGTTGAATTCTTAAAAGACCCTCGTAAGTTTTCTGAAGTTGGTGCCCGTATTCCAAAGGGTGTCCTATTAGTTGGACCTCCAGGTACAGGTAAAACTTTATTAGCACGTGCTGTTGCAGGTGAGGCTGGCGTTCCATTCTTCTCTATCAGTGGTTCTGACTTTGTAGAGATGTTTGTCGGTGTCGGTGCATCACGTGTACGTGATTTATTTGAAAATGCAAAGAAAAATGCTCCTTGTATCATTTTCATTGATGAAATTGATGCAGTAGGTCGTCAACGTGGCGCAGGTCTTGGTGGTGGTCATGATGAGCGTGAGCAAACATTGAACCAGTTACTTGTTGAAATGGATGGATTCGGTGCAAACGAAGGTATTATTATCATTGCTGCGACAAACCGTCCAGACATTCTTGACCCAGCGTTATTACGTCCAGGTCGTTTTGACCGTCAAATTACAGTAGATCGTCCAGATGTAAATGGCCGTGAAGCTGTACTGAAAGTACATGCGCGTAATAAACCGCTTGATGAGCATATTAATTTAAGAGCAATTGCGACTCGTACACCAGGATTCTCTGGTGCGGATCTTGAAAACTTATTAAACGAAGCTGCTTTAGTAGCTGCACGTCGAGATAAGAAGAAAATTGATATGAGTGATATCGATGAAGCAACGGATCGTGTTATTGCAGGTCCAGCTAAGAAAAGTCGTGTTATCTCTGAAAAAGAACGTAATATCGTTGCTTTCCATGAAGCAGGCCACACTGTAATTGGTGTTGTTCTTGATGAGGCTGATGTCGTTCATAAAGTAACAATTGTCCCTCGTGGTCAAGCTGGTGGATATGCGGTAATGCTTCCGAAGGAAGATCGTTACTTCATGACAAAGCCAGAGTTACTTGATAAAATCACTGGTTTACTTGGTGGTCGAGTAGCTGAGGAGATTGTATTTGGTGAAGCAAGTACAGGTGCTCACAACGACTTCCAACGTGCGACTGGTATTGCAAGACGTATGGTTACGGAATTCGGTATGAGTGATAAGCTTGGACCGATGCAATTTGGTAGCTCACAAGGTGGTCAGGTATTCTTAGGAAGAGACTTCCATTCAGAACAAAACTACAGTGATGCAATTGCGCATGAAATTGATGTGGAAATGCAAACGATTATTAAAGACTGTTATGCTCGTGCGAAACAAATTCTTACTGAAAAACGAGATAAGCTTGATATTATCGCAAAAACGTTACTTGAAGTAGAAACATTAGATGCAGAGCAAATTAATCATTTATATGATTATGGCAGATTACCTGAGCGTCCAACATCTTCAGATGATGTGAAAGTAAACATCAATATGAAGAAAGACGATGAAGATAAAGAAGATAAGTAAGAAATGAAGGAGTGACTATCGTCACTCCTTTTTTATTTGTTAAGATTTTTGCTAATTACTATTGAGGGCTTAGTGGATAAAGTAATTTAAGTAAAACTAGTATTAAAAATTGAAATAGAGAGCAATCTTTTTGTAAAATGATGAGGATAGGAAAGCTGATTATATAAGTATGTGTGATATGATGTTTTTATAAGTTTTATACATACTACACAAATATAGATTAAATAAGATAAGTGGTGAGAATATGATTTTTGTATTGGATGTAGGGAACACAAATGCTGTACTAGGCGTGTTTGAAGAGGGGGAACTTCGTCAGCATTGGCGCATGGAAACAGATCGTCATAAGACAGAAGATGAATATGGAATGCTTGTAAAACAGTTACTTGATCATGAGGGTCTCTCGTTTGAAGATGTGAAAGGTATTATTGTGTCTTCAGTCGTACCACCAATTATGTTCGCTTTAGAACGTATGTGTGAAAAGTATTTTAAAATTAAACCGCTTGTAGTAGGACCTGGAATAAAAACGGGGCTAAATATTAAATATGAAAATCCACGTGAAGTAGGCGCAGATCGAATTGTAAATGCAGTAGCAGGAATCCAATTGTATGGAAGTCCACTTATTATTGTTGATTTTGGTACGGCTACTACATATTGTTATATTAATGAAGAAAAGCATTATATGGGTGGAGTTATTACGCCAGGAATTATGATTTCAGCAGAGGCTTTATATAGTAGGGCGGCAAAACTTCCTCGTATTGAAATTACAAAACCGAGCAGTGTTGTTGGGAAGAATACAGTAAGTGCGATGCAATCAGGTATTCTTTATGGTTATGTAGGACAAGTGGAAGGTATTGTTAAGCGTATGAAAGAGGAAGCTAAACAAGAACCGAAAGTTATTGCAACAGGTGGATTGGCGAAATTAATTTCAGAGGAATCGAATGTAATTGATATTGTAGATCCATTTTTAACGTTAAAAGGCTTGTATATGTTATATGAGCGTAATGCAAATTTACAGCAGGAGAAAGGTGAATAAATAAGTATGAAAGATTATTTAGTAAAAGCGTTAGCGTTTGATGGAGAAGTACGTGCGTATAGTGTACGTACAACAAATACAGTAAGTGAGGCACAAAGACGTCATGATACATGGAGGACAGCTTCGGCGGCACTTGGTCGTTCTTTAACTGCAGGTACAATGATGGGTGCGATGTTAAAAGGTGATCAAAAGTTAACGATTAAGGTAGAAGGTAATGGTCCGATTGGCCCTATCTTAGTGGATGCTCATGCAAATGGAGATGTACGTGGCTACGTAACGAATCCACATGTTGATTTTGAAGGAACGGAACAAGGGAAATTACGTGTATATCAAGCGGTAGGTACAGAAGGTTTTGTAACAGTAATTAAAGATATTGGTATGCGTGAGCCGTTTATCGGTCAATCCCCAATCGTTTCGGGAGAACTAGGGGAAGATTTCACGTATTATTTCGCAGTTTCTGAGCAGACGCCTTCTTCTGTTGGTGTCGGTGTCCTTGTAAATGGAGATGACAGCGTATTAGCGGCGGGTGGATTTATCCTTCAAATTATGCCGGGCGCACAGGAAGAAACAATTTCATTCATTGAAGATCGTTTGCAAAAAATCCCGCCTGTATCAACATTGATTGAACGAGGCCTTTCTCCAGAAGAGCTACTATATGCAGTCCTTGGAGAAGATAAAGTAAAAGTATTAGAAACAATGGATGTTCAATTTAATTGTACGTGTTCACGTGAGCGTATTGAGAGTGTGTTAATTAGTTTAGGTAAAACAGAGTTAGAGCAAATTCGTGAAGAAGAAGAAGAGACAGAAGTTCATTGCCATTTCTGTAATGAACGTTACAAGTTCTCTAAAGAAGATATTACAAATTTAATTGAGAATTTGTAATAAGGGGATTAACCCTCCGAATAGATTGACAAACAGGGAATTTTCTGACAAAATCTAAATATAGATAAAACCAATAAAAATACTCGGTGTTAGGAGTGACAGGAATGCGAGTGGCACAATCAGTTTCAGAATTAATCGGGAAAACGCCGATCGTTAAGTTGAACCGCATCGTAGAATCAGACAGCGCAGATATATACTTAAAACTAGAATTTATGAATCCGGGGAGTAGCGTTAAAGATCGTATTGCACTAGCTATGATTGAAGATGCTGAAAAAAAGGGATTGTTAAAAGAGGGCGATACAATCATTGAACCAACAAGTGGTAACACAGGTATTGGTTTAGCGATGGTAGCGGCTGCTAAAGGATATAATGCAATTTTAGTAATGCCAGAAACAATGAGTATTGAGCGTCGTAATTTATTACGTGCTTACGGTGCTGAATTAGTATTGACTCCAGGTCCTGAAGGGATGGGTGGAGCAATTCGTAAAGCAACTGAATTAGCAAAAGAGCATGGTTACTTTATACCGCAACAGTTCCAAAATCAATCGAATCCACAAATTCACCGTTTAACAACAGGTCCAGAAATTGTTGAACAAATGGGTGATCAATTAGATGCGTTTATTGCAGGTATTGGTACAGGTGGAACAATTACTGGTGCTGGTGAAGTGCTGAAGGAAGCATATGAAGGTATTAAAATTTATGCAGTAGAACCTGCGGATTCACCAGTGTTATCTGGTGGGAAACCAGGTCCACATAAAATCCAAGGAATTGGGGCGGGATTTGTCCCAGAGACATTGGATGTAGAAGTATATGATGAAATTATTCAAGTGAAAACAGAGCAAGCATTTGAATATGCGAGAAGAGTGGCTAAAGAAGAAGGTATTTTAGTTGGTATCTCTTCAGGAGCAGTTATTTATGCAGCAACAGAAGTTGCGAAAAAGTTAGGTAAAGGGAAAAAGGTACTCGTTATTATTCCAAGTAACGGTGAACGTTATTTAAGTACACCACTTTATCAATTTGAATCATAATTAAATGCGATTGAAAAAGCATCCTTGAAAAAGGATGCTTTTTCTTTTTGGATTGGAAATAGGAAAAGAGTGAATGACTAGAAAACTTCATGTAAAATAAGAGGTAGTATAATTAAATTATTTTCACTAGCCTTCGAGTATAATCAATCTCTATATAAATAACTTATGTAGTTTGAGGTGGTTCATCTAAGAGGGTGGGATAAAAGAAGACGGGGTGTTGATATGCAACGAAGAAAATCTTTAGCGCTTTCTATTCCATATCAGTTAGATTTCTTTAAGCAATATAAATTTCTTTCTCAGGATAAGCCGCAACATATTTTGCTGGAAAGTGGACGTGGCGGTCGTTATAACATAGTGGGTTTAAACCCGGTAGCGGTAATCCAAGGAAAGGGTGTAAAGTTACATATAAGTGAAAGTGGTAAGGAAACAATAAAAAAAGGGAATCCATTAGATTTAATGCAAGAATATATGGAGAAATGGAAAACAGACTACAATCCAGAGTACCCACCTTTTCAAGGTGGTGCAATGGGCTACTTTAGTTATGATTGTATCCGTTATATTGAAAAACTCCCTTCTCTTGCAGAGGATGATCTGAATATACCCGATATATACTTTTTATTATTTGATGATGTGTTTGTCTATGATCAAAAAGAAAAGGTATTGTGGATTATTACACATTATGTAGATAAGCATGCAGAAGCGGAAGAACGTTTAAATGAATGGAAGGATCTTTGGACGGCAGAAGTGCCTGAAGTGACTATGCCGTTTGAACGTCCTAAAAAGAAAAATGAAGCGGTTGCCTTTACAGAAGCAGGCTTTATGAAGGCTGTTGAATGTATTCAAGAGTATATTGGAAATGGTGATGTGTTTCAAGTAAACTTGTCGACAAGACAGGAAAGAACTTTACAAACGCATCCACTAGAAATTTATACAAGTCTTCGTAAAATTAATCCATCTCCATATATGGGTTACTTAGAGCTTGGGGATTTTCAAATTGTTAGTGCTTCGCCTGAATTGCTGATTAAAAAACAAGGGCAAGAAGTAAGTACACGACCAATTGCAGGTACAAGATCCCGAGGTGCAAATGAACAAGAGGATCAAGACTTAGCAAGGGAATTAATTGAGAACGAAAAGGAACGAGCAGAGCATGTGATGCTTGTAGATTTAGAGCGAAATGATTTAGGACGTGTTTGTAAATATGGTACTGTAGAAGTCGATGAATTTATGGTAATTGAAAAGTACTCACATGTTATGCATATCGTTTCCAATGTGCGTGGTGAGGTGGAAGAAGATAAGGATGCTTTCGATTTAGTGAAAGCTGTATTTCCTGGTGGAACAATTACTGGTGCACCGAAAATACGTACGATGGAGATTATAGAAGAATTAGAGCCTGTTCGTCGAGGGATTTATACAGGTTCAATTGGTTGGATTGGTTATTCTGGAGATACGGAATTAAATATTGTCATTAGAACGCTTCTTGCGAAAGATGGGCAAGCACATGTGCAAGCTGGAGCGGGAATTGTAATTGATTCAAATCCGAAAAATGAATATAAAGAGTCGTTAAAAAAGGCAATTGCTTTATGGCGTGCAAAAGAAAGTAGCGAAGAAACGGTTAGGTGAGAGAAATGATATTAATGATTGATAATTATGATTCTTTTACATTTAATTTAGTACAGTTTCTTGGAGAACTTGGACAAGAGCTTGTTGTTAAGCGTAATGATGAAGTGAGTATTGCAGATATTGAGAATATGAAACCAGATTTCTTAATGATTTCGCCAGGTCCATGTAGTCCTAATGAAGCGGGGATTAGTATGGAAGTTATTAAATACTTTGCTGGGAAGATTCCGATTTTTGGAGTTTGTCTTGGGCATCAATCGATTGCACAAGTATTTGGTGGAGAAGTTGTTCGTGCAGAGCGATTAATGCATGGAAAAACGTCACTTATGCATCATGATGGGAAAACGATTTTCTTAGATATTCCTAATCCATTTACTGCAACGCGTTATCATTCCCTGATTGTTAAGAAAGAGTCATTGCCAGATTGTTTAGAGGTAACATCTTGGACAGAGGAAGGTGAAATTATGGCGATTCGTCATAAGACACTGCCGATAGAGGGTGTGCAATTCCACCCAGAATCTATTATGACTTCTCATGGGAAAGAGTTACTACAGAACTTCATTCGTAAATATAGTCCAAGTGTGACATCATGTTAATTTACGTAAATGGCGAGTATGTAGAAGCGAATGAAGCGAAAATCTCCCCTTATGACCATGGTTATTTATATGGGCTGGGAGTTTTTGAGACATTTCGTATTTATAATGGTCATCCTTTTTTGTTAGATGATCATTATAACCGTTTAATAGGTGCGCTAGATGCATTGCAAATTAAATGGACAATGACAAAAGATGACGTGATGCTTATTTTGAAAAATCTACTCGCTAAGAATGAATTGGAACATGCGTATGTACGTTTTAATGTATCAGCAGGTGTAGATGAAATAGGATTACAAACGGAAATGTATGAAGACCCTTCGGTTATTGTTTTTATAAAACCTTTAACAGCTCCAGGAGATGTAGTAGAAAAAGAAGGGGTTATTTTAAAACAAGTGCGAAATACACCAGAAGGAGCATTTCGTCTGAAGTCTCATCATTATCTAAATAATATTTTAGGGAAGCGTGAAATTGGAAATGTAGTGAGCAAGGAAGGTATTTTCCTTACTGAAGCAGGTTATGTTGCAGAGGGGATTGTTTCGAATCTCTTTTTTGTGAAAGGTGATGTTTTATATACACCTTCGTTAAAAACAGGGATTTTAAATGGTATCACTCGTGCGTTTATTATAAAAAGTGCTGAAGAATTGAATATAGAAGTAAAGGAAGGTTTCTTTACAAAAGATGAATTACTTTCAGCAGATGAAGTCTTTGTAACAAACTCAATTCAAGAAATTGTTCCGCTTTATCGTATAGAAGCGCAGGATTTCCCGGGTAAAGTAGGAGTAGTTACAAAAAGTTTAATGTACCTTTATGGAATGCAGAGAGAGAAATTATGGAGCAGAAATGAATTACGAAGAGGAGATGTGTAGTTTGAAGTGGGATTATGATTTACGCTGCGGCGAATATACATTGAATTTAAATGAAAAGACATTAATTATGGGGATTTTAAATGTAACACCAGATTCGTTTTCTGATGGTGGGAGTTACAACGAGGTAGATGCTGCGGTACGTCATGCAAAAGAAATGCAAGGTGAAGGTGCTCATATTATTGATATTGGTGGCGAATCTACTCGCCCGGGTTTTGCTAAAGTATCAGTAGAAGAAGAAATAAAGCGAGTTGTCCCGATGATTCAAGCGGTTTCAAAAGAAGTGAAATTGCCTATATCTATCGATACATATAAAGCTGAAGTTGCAAAGCAAGCAATTGAGGCCGGTGCTCATATTATTAATGATATTTGGGGAGCGAAGGCGGAGCCAATAATTGCTGAAGTCGCAGCTCATTATGATGTACCTATCATTTTAATGCATAACCGCGATAATATGAATTATCGTAATTTAATGGCGGATATGATTGCTGATTTGTATGATAGTATCAAAATTGCTAAAAATGCTGGTGTGCGAGATGAGAATATTATTTTAGATCCAGGTATCGGTTTTGCTAAAACACCTAAGCAAAACTTAGAGGTGATGCGTAATTTAGAACAGTTAAATGTGCTAGGTTATCCGGTTCTCTTAGGTACATCGAGAAAGTCCTTTATTGGGCACGTATTAGATTTGCCAGTAGAGGAACGCCTTGAGGGAACGGGAGCTACTGTTTGTCTTGGTATTGAAAAGGGTTGTGAGTTTGTTCGTGTCCATGATGTGAAAGAAATGGCGCGTATGGCTAAAATGATGGATGCAATGATTGGTAAGGGGGTAAAGTAATTGGATAAAATTTATATCCATGATATGGAGTTTTACGGTTATCATGGTGTGTTCCCGGAGGAAAATAAATTAGGTCAGAGATTTAAAGTTGACTTAACGGTGGAGTTGGATTTAAAGCGTGCAGGGGAAAGTGATGAATTAGAGCATTCGGTCAATTATGGAGAGCTTTTCGAATTATGTAGAAAAGTTGTTGAAGATAGAAAGTATAAGCTTGTGGAGAGTATCGCTGAAAATATTGCTGCAGATATATTAAAACAATATGAAAGTATTTCACGATGTACAATTAAGGTAATTAAGCCGGATCCACCGATACCAGGTCATTATCGTGCTGTAGCAGTAGAAATTACGAGAGAACGTCCATGAATAATATAGCATACATTGCATTAGGGTCAAATATTGGAGAGCGTTATACGTATCTAACCGAAGCGATTCAGTTCTTAAATAAAAATCCTTATATTCAGGTTGATGATATTTCATCTGTATATGAAACTGAGCCAGTTGGCTATACTGACCAAAGTTGCTTTTTAAATTTAGTTATAAAAATTTCTACCAATTTATCACCACAAGAATTATTGAAAGTAACACAAAAAGTAGAAAATGACCTAGGAAGAAAAAGGGAAATTAGGTGGGGGCCGAGGACTATCGACCTTGACATTTTACTTTATAATCAAGAGAATATTGAAGCAGAGAATCTTATTGTTCCGCATCCGCGGATGTTTGAAAGAGCTTTTGTTATCGTTCCGTTGTTAGAGATTAATCAAGACATAAAACAAAACATTTCACGTTCACAAGTAGAAGAAATGAAAAGGCGAGAGGGAGTAACGGTATGGAAGCAGAAAAATGGGGAAGACGCATTCGTGCTTTTCGAAAGCTAAAAGGCTACACGCAAGAAGGTTTTGCTAAAGAATTAGGGGTATCTGTATCTGTTTTAGGTGAAGTTGAGAGAGGGAATCGATCACCTTCTCAAGATTTTGTAGTAGAAGTTGCTAAGGCATTAAATGTTTCGATAGATGAATTAATGCCAAAGTGACTGTGCAGGAAGGAGTAGGTTGATTGTTAAAGATTGCAAATATTGAGATGAAAAATCCGGTTGTATTAGCACCGATGGCGGGAGTGTGTAATTCTGCATTCCGTTTAACAGTGAAAGAATTTGGTGCAGGTCTAGTTTGTGCTGAAATGGTAAGTGATAAGGCAATATTACTGAATAACAAAAGAACATTAGATATGTTATATATCGATGAGAGAGAAAAACCATTAAGTTTACAAATTTTTGGTGGAGAGAAAGAAACTCTTGTAGATGCTGCGAAATACGTAGATAAATATACGACAGCAGATATTATTGATATCAATATGGGTTGCCCAGTACCGAAAATCGTAAAATGTGATGCGGGGGCAAGGTGGCTTTTAGATCCCAATAAAATATATGAAATGGTAGCAGCAGTTGTAGATGCCGTTGAAAAGCCGGTTACAGTTAAAATGCGTATCGGTTGGGATGAAGAACATATTTTCGCAATAGAAAATGCTAGAGCTATTGAGCGTGCTGGTGGACAAGCTGTGGCGGTTCACGGACGTACGCGAGTGCAAATGTATGAAGGTAAAGCGGATTGGGATATCATTAAACAAGTAAAGCAAGCTGTGAATATCCCGGTTATCGGAAATGGTGATGTCGAAACACCGCAAGATGCGAAGCGCATGCTTGATGAGATTGGTGTAGATGGTGTTATGATTGGCCGTGCGGCTCTTGGGGATCCATGGATGATTTATCGTACAGTAAAGTATTTAGAGACAGGTGAATTAATGCCGGAACCAACAGTGCGCGAGAAAATTGATGTATGTATGTTGCATCTAGATCGTCTTATCGACTTAAAGAACGAAAGTGTCGCTGTAAGAGAGATGAGAAAACATGCAGCTTGGTATTTAAAAGGTGTTCGTGGTAATGCGAGTGTACGTAATGGTATTAATGCTTGTAACACACGTGAAGACCTTGCGAATGTGTTAGGTGCATTTGTAGAAGAAGTAGAAGCGAAACAACAAACAATTTACGTTGGTTAATAAGGAACATAGGAGATTGACATTCTTCTATACACTTCCTATAATTACGTGAAAGAAAGAAGAACTGCCAGTTAGTTGCTGGCAGTTTTTCTAGTTGAGTAGAAAATGCTATACTGTATATATTGTAAAAATTAATAGAGCTGGAGTGATATCAATATCATGGATAACATGAACCACGAAGAATTAAACGACCAATTGCTTGTTCGTCGTGAAAAGCTACATAATTTACGTGAGCAAGGAATCGATCCGTTCGGTAAACGATTTGAACGCACAAATTCAACGACCGACTTAGTAAGTTTATATGGAGAATTCTCTAAAGAAGAATTAGAAGAGAAAGAAATCACTGTTTCTATCGCTGGTCGTATTATGACAAAACGCGGTAAAGGAAAAGCTGGATTCGCGCACATTCAAGATTTACACGGACAAGTTCAAATTTACGTTCGTAAAGATACTGTTGGAGATGAAGAGTACGAGTTATTTACGACAGCAGATTTAGGTGACTTAGTAGGTATTGAAGGTAAAGTGTTCAAAACAAACGTTGGAGAACTTTCAGTAAAAGCAACGGGATTTACGCTTTTAACGAAATCTCTCCGTCCGTTACCGGATAAATATCATGGATTAAAAGATGTTGAACAACGATACCGTCAACGTTACTTAGATTTAATTACAAGTATGGAAAGTCGTGAAACATTTGTTACTCGCAGTAAAATTATTCGTGAAATGAGAAGATATTTAGATGACAACGGTTATCTTGAAGTAGAAACGCCTATGATGCACGCGATTGCAGGTGGAGCATCTGCTCGTCCTTTCACTACGCATCATAATGCGTTAGATATGGAATTATATATGCGCATCGCAATTGAACTTCATTTAAAACGTCTTATTGTGGGCGGATTAGAAAAAGTTTATGAGATTGGCCGTGTATTCCGTAATGAGGGTGTATCAACTCGTCATAACCCTGAGTTTACGATGATTGAATTATATGAAGCGTACGCTGATTATAATGATATTATGAAACTAACAGAAAATATGGTTGCTCATATTGCGAAAAAAGTATTGGGTACAACAACAATCCAATATGGTGATTATGAAATTAATCTAGAACCAGAATGGACACGTCTTCATATGGTAGATGCAATTAAGCAACACTCTGGAGCGGATTTCTGGAATCCGATGAGTGTAGAAGAAGCGCGTGAGCTTGCGAAAGAACATAATGTAGAAATTAAGGATACAATGGAAGTTGGTCATATTATTAATGAGTTCTTTGAGCAAAAAGTAGAAGATAAATTAATCCAACCAACATTTATTTACGGTCATCCGGTAGAAATTTCGCCACTTGCGAAAAAGAATGATGAAGATCCACGATTCACAGATCGTTTCGAATTATTTATCGTTGCACGTGAACATGCAAATGCATTTACTGAGTTAAATGATCCGATCGATCAAAAAGAACGTTTTGAAGCGCAATTAAAAGAGCGTGAACAAGGTAATGACGAAGCACATATGATGGATGACGATTATATTGAAGCTCTTGAGTACGGTATGCCTCCTACGGGTGGATTAGGAATTGGTATTGATCGTCTAGTTATGTTATTAACAAATGCACCATCTATTCGTGATGTATTATTATTCCCTGCTATGCGCCATAAACAAGACTAAGCTTTGGAGATTTCTCCAAAGCTTTTTTTATTTGAGTATGAGTTGCGTGGGTATAATAGATCTTGATGGTGCGAGAAATTATACTTATATAGAAGAAATGTGCTGTTTTTATACTTTTTTACTAAGTTAAAAATTTTATTAGAAAAACTATTGCATTTTAATAATCAAACTGGTATATTTATATTCGTTGCCACGAAAGGTAACAAGCAAAACAAACGAAAAACAACTTATTGAAAAAAGTTGTTGACGAGAATGTAACGAAATGTTATATTGATAAAGTCGCTTCTGAGCGACCAAGTAGTTCTTTGAAAACTGAACGAAACAAACAACGTGAAACGTCAATTTTTATTTTTAGATGCTAGACAAACTAACTTTATTGGAGAGTTTGATCCTGGCT
>NZ_JAKUFY010000136.1:0-12552 GCF_022663675.1 Bacillus cereus group sp. BfR-BA-01355 | reverse complement strand
GATTCAGGATCCCAAGACACCCACGACCTTCTCTTCACTTCTACTATATAAAAAATAGTAGTGCGAACCAATGCCTTGGTCTGCACTACTAATCTTAGTATGTTTTGTATAGCTTGGAAAATAAGAAGAAAGTAATCTTTAATCATATATATGGCCTTATATTCACTCAGTTCTCGTTTCTTTTTCATAAGAAGCAATTGTCGCATTTGAAACATGGTAGAAGAACAAAGTAAAATGGCAATCAGTTGCCCATACAAATGGCATTCTAATCGTTCTCGTTTTATCTTTTTACAATGATGAATATGAAAGAATGATTTCCACGTTTTAAATAAAAGCTCGATTTGCCAACGTAAAGAATACCAATCATGTACTTGTCCCATCGGGACAATATCTATAGAGGTATTTGTCATATATACATTGATACCGCTAAGTCGTTTACTACGAGCAGAATACTTCATTCCTTTCTTTTTTTCTCTTACAGTTTGATCGTGTAATCGTTTTTGTTGTTGTTCTTTTGTTAGTCGATGAACAATCACACGAGTCGGCACTTTATCAGTCATTCCTACATAAGCGTCAGCTATTTCACATGTTTGTCCTGGTTGAAGAGAGCTCATTAAACCCTCCATATCTATTTGAATATACTCTGTACCTTTCTTAATTCTTCCATCTTGAAAATAATCAGGATTGGGATTTTTTTGATAAATACGTGTATTCGACTTGATACGAGAGATATAGTAAGCCTTTTGGTCTTGTATATGTTTAAGATCTTTCAAATGAAAATACCCTAAATCTCGGATACATAAATTATTCGCTGTCACAGTTGGAACACGCAGGGAACCGTAGGTTCGATCATGTTGTTTACCTGGACCTGTATGGATATGCAGGAACTGGCCACTTAATAGATCATACTCTAGCTGAATCTTCACCCCCGCTGTATGGCTGCATCCTCCTGCACCTGGATAAACAAATGAAAAGGGATCTGGAAGTTGAAATGCAGTTGAATCTAAAATACGAATACGCTTGAAAACAGAAGTATATGGAGAAGGAATAGGTATAGATGAGGCCAATTTTTGGTTTAGTAGTTTAGATAATATGTGTTGTAAAAATTGGACAGCCGCTTTATTAAATCGTTGATTCAGTCCCTCAGGACTGATGAGCACTTCTGTCGATGCTTCTAAACAGCTAGATAACTGGGTTAAAGAAGTTGTAGCGACATTTTGACTCATCCATACACATAAAGCGACTAAATCTTTTGCTTGGTATTTACTAGTTCTTTGTACAAAACCAACATCTCTAGCAAGATCTCGTAAGATATTTGGAGATAAGAATTTTTGAATTTCTTGAGCTAATAGTTGTAATTCATCAGATACAGAAATAGACATACAAAAACGCCATCCTTTCCTATGATTCTACAGAAAGAATAGCGTATTTTTTCATTTTATGGGGTATTTTGTTTTGGTATCTTGATAGCGATGGGGTGGACTCCCTTTTTAACATAAGGGTAATTTATGTCGTGTTTAGCAATTATTCATTACATAATGCAAATGATTGTTTACATTTTGTTAGTAATCATTTACAATTACAGTAATTGTAAATGAGGAAAGGGGAATTATGATACTAGAAAACAGAGTTAGAGAATTACGAGCACGATTTAGATGGACTCAGCAAGACTTGGCCGATGCAATTGGGGTCACAAGGCAGACAATTGGATTAATAGAAAAAGGTGATTATTCTCCATCTGTCACTATGGCGTTAAAATTAGCTGCTGTATTTCAAGTTACCGTAGAAGAGGTTTTTTATTTAAAGGGAGAGGAACGATTATGATAAAACAGGTTTTAAGATCTCCACTTATAGGGGCCAGTATATTTGTGTTGATTATTGCATTTTTACTATTTTCTCTTATGAATACACAAGTCATTTTAGCTAAGTTATGTTTCGGGATTTTAGTGACGGTTACTTTTTTATGGCTCATTCTCACAAGGATTTATAACCGAAAGAATCCTCATGATAAGATTAGGCTATTTGGTTTTATACCATCCGAATTTCGTGAAATAGATGAAGGGCAGCAGTGGGTAACCTATAAGGCTTGCCGAAATGTGTATATTTACTATAGTATTGCGCTTCCAGTAACGGCAGGGATTTGCTTTCTCTTTTCTCAACATAATTTTGTTCCATTATTGTGCATTGGTTTACTAGGTGCAGGTCAATATATTGTCTATTGGTTAACCACTATTTTTATTTTAAATCGTATTTAACAAAGGGGATGAAACAATATGGTGGAGTGGGCTCAAAATGCGGGGGCATTATGGCAATATGTAGTGTTATTTCTTTTAGCATTTGCCCCATGGATGGATGTATCAATTGTTGTACCACTTGGTATCGCATGGGGATTACAACCATTTGCAGTAGGAGTAACAGCATTTGCAGGAAATCTTATCTTGGTTCTATTACTCGGTTTTTTCTTTAAACAGTATGCAAAATGGCAAGCAGCAAGAAAACAAAAAAAAGGTATAACAACACCTTCTAAAAAAGAAACCCGATCAAGAAAAATATGGGATCGATATGGTATTCCAGGTTTGGCTCTTCTAGCTCCAATTCTCGTAGGAACTGATATTGCAGCCGTATTAGCTTTAACATTTGGATCTAACCGGACACACGTCATAAGTTGGATGACGGTCAGTCTAGCAGTATGGACAGTCATTTTTACAGTTGCTGCGATGTATGGACTTAGCTTTTTAAATATTATTTAGGATATCATAGTGATTTTAGGTAATCTAAAATCGTTCACTACCTAAAAATTATGGAGTGATGAAGTGAGTTCATATGATATTAGGAGAAAAGCTTTGACCAAAAACATTTGAACACTCAACTAGCTGTACGATATGGTCATAGTACCGTAATTCACGAACCTATATGGATAGAGACACATTGCTATCAAACTAATATTTTGAAGCATCCCCAAAACAAAAAAAATGTACATTTTCATCTGGAAATGTCAATTTTCTCGTTTTGGGGTATTTGCTTTCCTTAGGTTGATGGGCATGTGGCACTACCCCAATTAATAAATATTATTAACTATATATCTATCATATTTTTTATAAACAGGATTAATTAGATTTAAAAAAAGATTTCTTTTTCTTTACTCGTAATAAATCACCTGTCCATCCTTTGACTCGCATATATAAATACATACCCCCTGTTGTGAAAATGATAAATAAGAGAGCGATTAAATAGCTATATTTCCATTCTAGTTCAGGCATGTATTTAAAATTCATTCCCCATAATGCTCCTAAAGCTGTCAAAGGCGTACTCACAGCAGTTAATACAGTAAGAGCTTTCATAATTTCATTCCCACGATGAGAAGAAACAACTTCTTGTAAATGAATCATCGTGTCTAATTCTTCTTGGTACTCTTTAACAAGTTGTAATCCACGCTCTAATTTTACGTGTGTTTGTTTATAACAAAGGGTGTTTGTTAAGTTTTCTAACCAAGCTTCCTCCAAGCCTTGTAACACTTCCTGTATTAAGCGAAACACATGTGTGTTCATAAATAATTCATGACGAATATGATAAATTCTTTCTAAAACTGCTATGTTATTATGATGATAAAAATCCCATAATACATTTCTGAAATTGTTTTCAAAATAGTCAACCTTTCGTAAATAGTGAGATATAAATATTGATAAGATAGCACATACTCCTTCAGCGGAACTATTACAATTTTTTATACCCATAGGGAAATTATGTATTAATTTTTGGAAATCCTCTTCCTCTTTTTCCTGGACTGTTATCAGTATTCCATGAGCTACGAAATAATGAATAAATTTTTGAATTTTGGCATCCTTTTTATCTTGATCATATAAAAACGAACCATATACACAAGTTTGACTTGGTGATAACGTATAAACATATAATCCATTTTCACAAGGAGAACTTATTTTCTTTACAAATTGAGAGAAATAAGATGTTACATCACGAGGGATTATAGAAGAAAGTTTTTCAAGCTCACTAGTTTTCACATGATACCAACTCCATTTCGTCATTTTTATGCATTCCATATTATTCTTCCTTTCTAAATAGTTTTATGTTTGATCGAATCATATCCGTAATATGAAATTTGTATGTAGGTATTCATATCTTGGAGGAAAAGTTTTTAAATCATCTAAATTACAAAATAAATGGCATAGGAGGTCTTATTCTTTTAAAAGAAAGACCCCCTATATATTAGTTATTTTTATTCTCAATTTTAAACATTTCCTCTATACAAGCACTTTTTATCTTTTCTTATAAATAATTTATTATATATGGAAATCAAGCCCTATAATTTAGCAGTTCTATTCAACAAAATTCATTTCGATCGTTATTATAATTGGGATTTTTGTGCAGATTGATTGGTGATGTCCTCAAATACTTGACTTCCAATAATATAGTATCCATGAAGCGCGGCCTCTTTTGAAGCGTCTACCATACGGAAAGAAGCAATTTCACCTTGCATTTTTTCAATTCGTTTTTTGTGGATATCTACTATTCCTCCGGTCCAAATAATAGTATCATACTGGTCTAACTTAAATTGTTCTTGTAATACACGCATGACGTCTTGGAAGTGTGCATCCAACTCTTTTTGAATTAAAATATCCACCTGACTTGTCTCATAATTTTCGTCTCGATCTCCATATCCTTTTTCTAATATTTTTGGCATGTCGTTAATATGCAATTGATTACTTTCACCCGCATGATTCTGCAGGATATTCTTAATATTTTTCAAAGGCTTGCTACATCCTAGTTCCGTCTCATAATGATTTAAAATGAGATTCTGTTTCATATCTGCCATTTCTAATGTACGAAATCCACCATCAATAATTAAGATGCGATCTTGTTCCTGAATAATTCCCTCTTTTAAGAAATAGGCATGTAAAGCGACTGGTTGCTGAAGAATCAAAGCATTTTCCACCGTAATATTAATAAATTTCCCATCAATTTGCACGGAAGTTTCTTTTTTTAGTGCATGTTGTAATTGCTCGTGCTGACTACCAAAACAAGTGACTGGAAGCCCGGTAACAACTAAAGGTAACACGACATTTTCTTTATAATCCTTTGCAATGCAACCAAATATTTGTTGTTTAAAACGTTCGCTTTCATAATAATTTTCTATTTCTTCATTAAATGGAGGAAGCAATGAAGCGTCAGATTGATGTGCTTCATTTCCCATGTAGTATGCAAAGTCTAAGTCTATAAAACTCACCTTTGTTAAATCTTCACTGTCAGTATGATTAGGTACAGGGGCTAGTGTGGAAGCTTCACTCTTAATCGTCATCTCAGAATCTACATCCTGTCGATATGCCCGCTTGGTAAAGCCAATTCCTACATCAATTGCATACAGAGATTTCATACTTTTTTCCTCACTTTCTCTTTTAAGAATTAAATCTAGGCACTCTCTTCTTTCTCTTCTTTCCCTTCTTTCCCTTCTTTCACATATTTCTTTTCATTTTCCGTTTTTTCTCCGTCTAGGTTCCTACTATTTTCATTTATTTCGTAATCCTTTTCATCTTTTTTCTTTTTGTTACTTTCGTTTTCTGTTAAGTCTTTAATGGTAGAAATGACAACTGGTGTGGCTGTAAGCAATTGTGGTAATGTTTGTTTTGCAACATTAGCTGCAGTTGCAGAGAATTGTTTACTTGTCTCAGTTACCTTCTCCAATGTTTCCTTTATGTTTCCTTCTTGTAGTTTTTCTTTTACGCTTTTTCCTTTTGTTTGTATAGCTTTCCGATTTTCTTTTTTTAATAGGGAGACGATGACTCCGGTCGTAATCCCAATCACAGCATATTTAAATATTGTATGTTTCATTTTTCTCACCCTTCTCTACTTTTATTTTCTTCAATGCTACAACTTAAAATAATTACCTTACCTATTGCAATCTATTAGAGAGAATGATAGGTTTGCGACTTCCTATCACTCGCCATTGGTGTTTCAGCTGTTACTAGGAGTAAAATCCTCCCTTGATCTAGTTTTTCTTCATATAAGTTAGCTTCCTCCTTCGACAATCCCATTTCTTCCATTTGATTTCGAAGTTCGTCCCCTTTTTTGGAGAAAAAGTTGATAATACTTGTTCCCAATCCTTGTTCTTTTACTCCAATCGTATTTGTGTTTGTATCATCCGCAATCTTTTTTGTTAGATGTTTTTCATGTGTTAAGACATACATGTCATCTTGGTGAATCCCTTGCAATTCTAGCTCTTTTACTTTCATAACTACTTCCTGTTCATTTTCATATTCATGAACCACCGGTTTTCTTTCATTCTTGTGCATTGTATTTTTCCTCCTTTAAATTTTTTATTTTTTTATTTAGTTGTTATGTAATATGTAATACACCTATTTTAAAGATGTTAAACCTAAATTTTCAAAAAATTTCATAAAATAAGTTATAAATGTTTTTGAATATCACAGCGATGTCACGAGAAGTTTGCTTTGATAAAAGTGCTACAAATAACGATTTGTTTGGAAGGCAAGCCCATTGTTTTATAGAAAATTTCTATTTAGAAAAAGTTACAAAAGGAGTACAAGATATTTTTTTCGTTAATTAAATCCTAGGAAAATAAAAAAGCACTCTTTTTAAAAGAGTGCTAAAAAACATATAACCTAATAATGTTTCTAGTTTGATTACAGAAAGAAAGTCTTTATTAAAACATATAGTTGCTAATTTAATTGCGATCTTCCTTGCACCCAAGCAGCAATGTCATTTATAACATACTCAGGGATATTAGCAGGACTATAATATTCATCCGGTTTACTTATTTCTCCATCACCTTCTGTAAAGAAATGATTTAACTTCGGATATAGTCGATAATCGACGTTATCTCGTTCTTTTAATTGTTCTTTCCAAAGAGGAATTTCGATTTTTGATTGAACTTGATAGTCTCTTTCCCCTTGAATAATAAGAAGCGGTGTCTTTTGTTCTTTTGACATTTCGGCTGCTTTAATTTTTCGGATAGAATCCCAAAATATTGCTGATCCTAAGTAAAAATCTTTTGGGGGATTCTGACTAGAGAAATTTGGATCATTTAATAATTCAAATTGTGCTTTGTAGAATTTATATTCATCTAGATTCATTGCTCCAATAGAAAAAAGGTACTCAAATTGATCTAAAACAACGTCTTGGATCGTACGAGCTGGCCCACCCATTACAATTGCCCCAGCAATATTATTATTTTGATCTTTTTCAATCATTTTCGGAAGCATCATTCCACCTTGACTATGACCAAGAATATATATTTGATTCTTATTTATTAGAGGCTCATTTTTAAGAAATTGAGTTACAAAAAGAGCATCATCTGTTGTCTCTTTATCAACTGTATAAAAGGGACTAAATTGTGTTTTCAACCCATGTTCATAAGTTCTTTTATTATAGCGAAGAACAGCAATTCCCTTCGATGCAAGACCTTCAGCTAAATCGCGAAATGGTTTTAAAGCAAACGCTGTTTCATCCTGATCGGTTGCTCCTGATCCTTGAACAAGAATAACCGCTGGAAAAGGACCCTTTCCTTTTGGAACCGACAATGTTCCTGGTAATGGAAATGCACCACTTCCAACTACTACTTCTTTATCAACAAATGATTCAGGCTTACTATATGATGGACGCTCTGCAACAGGACTAAACGACATGCTGAGTTGAAAATCGTCTATTTTTCCAGATGGATCTAGTTTAATTAGTAAAGGTACAGTCATTTTTTCAAAAACTAATTGAATCTCCACATTTGTATGAACAGGATTTGTCTCTTTTTGTGTAACCTCTCCAATTTCTATAAAAGAACCTGCTTGTAATTGTACTGGGAGTCCCTCCCAATAGCTCTTCAGCCATTCTTCGGATATTATTTTCTGTAATGACCTTGAGGTTAAATCAAATGCAGATTTATAATCTTCACTATTCATATGGCGAATAAATGAAAGAGTAGTAGATATAATAGGATTTTCATCATCACTATTGTCTACTTTTTTTATAGTTGTGTTTGCTTCCTTTAATTTCGAAATAAATTGATGGTTAAACGGATAATTATATGTATCAGGATATAAGCTTGTTTTCAATACTTCCGTATTCCGTCCCTCATACAAACTTGAAGAACTCGTAAAATTTTCAGGTAAAATTACTTCCTCCGCATATGAGACTGAGGGAATTGTTATTGAAAAAATCGCACTAACAAGTAATAACTTATTACTTGTTCTTCTTTTCTTACCCATACTTATTGATTCTCCTTTCAAAATTTAAAATTTCTAATACAGTATGCCAACTATAAGGAAAATAAAAATTATCAAAGAGATTAATAATCTATTTTACGATCCCCCCTAACTAATTAAAAATCTATCATTAACAAACTTCAATAAAAAATGCCCTCCCCCTCTTTTTTTATTGTTGGATTTTCCAAGGACTTAGAAGCACAGCACTAATTTACATGTAAATGACCCATGAGATTCTCTGTTTCAAAAGAAAAAAGCACCCGACTAGATGCTTTCTTTAATTGTTCTCACTCTCATTTATTTAGTTAATTCTCTTATTACTGTAAAATAAATTTATTCTATTTCCTAAATCTCACTTATTTCTTAATTCACTCATACCAATATAAAACCTAATAACCTATCCTCAAAAAATAAAGAAAACAGGTTATTTGGCTATTCATTCCGTAAGCTTACTGCTCAAGTTAGTCTTTTTTCACACGGTTAAACTTTATTAAGAAAACCTTAAGGAATTTCCCTCTATATTTATAAGAATTTTTTTCTATACTGAATCATGTAAATGAACAAGAGGAGAAACGATCATGAAAAAATTTGTAATTTGCATACTAGGAATAGGCCTCCCTATATACTTACTACCTTTCATATTACGCGGAGATTTAGACAGATTTAATCCGATTGCTGAAGAAAAGAATGTATATGCCGTTGCGAAAGGATATGGTGTTCCAGATTATCATCATAAAGGAAGAGCTATGTACTCACTAAAAGGTGTTGATGAATTAAGCAATGAAAAAGAATATAAAGTTGGAACGAACACGCCTAATGATTTTACAAGAAAAATTTACTTAAAAATTCATGTGAAAGGTAAGTATGTCTATTCCTACGATATTATTTCTGAAAAGGACATTCCAGAGAAAATAAGGGGACAATTGGAGATAGCAAAGAAATAAAAGAGCCAATTCGTAGGAGTTGGCTCTTTATTATCACTCCCATCTACCGTTTGGAGAATTCTTTCGATCGATTTATTAAGTTCGTTATCATTGTTTTAACAACCATTCTTCAATTACTTTAACTGTTTCATCCCGTTGTGCTTTTGACGTAATTAAGCTTGCATTATCACCTTTTTGCTCACCATACATGCCAAAATGAGCATGGTTTCCGCCTTTTATCATGTGCATAGTTGTATTCTTTGACATTAACTTTTTATTGTTCTCTATTTTTTCTACAGTTGCTAAAGCATCTACTTCTCCATAAATAGATAACATTGGAATCGATTTTGTAGAGAAATCATCTGCAGGATAAGAGCCTAAGAAAATGATCCCATCTACCTTGTCTTCATTCTGAAAGGCATACTTAGAAATCATAGCTCCGCCCATTGAATGTCCAGCAACGTACCATTTTTGAACTTCAGGGTACTGTTCAATTACACTATCTACCGCATTGATTCCAAGTATCGCTAAGTTTAATGGTAACTTAGGCATTACTACAAAATGCCCATCTTTTGCAAGAGCTTCTCCTAAGTAACTATAAGCTTCAGCTTCTACTTTAGCACCTTGATAAAAAACAACCCCTATTTTAGCATCTTTCTGTCCAAAAACTATATTATCTTCATCTTTTTTATCATTCACTAACGACAAAGCCTCTTTCGTTGGTTTGTAAGTAAACTGGGACCAAGTAAAAAAAGTAATACTCCCTATAAGTAAAATACCAAGTAAAGAGTACAGAACAATTTTCATCCATTTCTTCATATGTATGACCTCCCTAAGATGTATATATTCTATACTTTAGATTATCATTAATAAACATAAAAACTCGAGCATTTTTATTGTGCTCAAGTTTTCATTTACGTCTTTAATTTATACTATAAATTGTCCAAGATAAATATGTAGCAAATGCAGACCATAAAAAATATGGAATTAGCAACCATGTCGATACTTTAGATAAATTGGAAGAAAACATAATGAGAAGTAACGTAGTAATAGCGACTAGTAAACAGTCTACTGTTGCTAAAAACAAATTTTTTTGACTGAATTGAAAGTAGCTGAACGCTTGATTGCACATATAATTTAAAAGGAATACAAACCAAAATGTTTTTGGCTTGAATCCATAGTTGTTGTAAATAATTGCAACTGATAATGCAATAAGTCCAAATAATACAGCCCATATCATTCCGATTGTCATACCAGGAGGTGTCCAAGACGGCTTTTCTAACGCATCATACCAAGTACGATCAATAGGGAATAAAACACTAGAAACATAAAACAAACCATATGTTAGTAAAAATACTATAATACTAGATTTTTTCATAAACATTCTCCTTTTTACTAGAAGATTATAGAAACTTTATATGATTAGTATGCCCTTGTAATGGATAAATTTCTAATATTTAAATTTCAAATACATATCGTTTAATCTATTTTATACGAACTCTTTCATACTTTTATATGCACACAGTGCTCTCTCTCTTGCTGCCTTATGATCAACGACTGGCAAAGGATATGTATTACCAAGCTTTATATTGGCCTTTTGTAAAATATGCTCAGGTGCTTCCCAAGGTTTATGTATATACTTATTCGGTATATCTCTTAATTCTGGTACCCATTTTCTTATATACTCTCCATTTTTATCAAACTTTTCTCCTTGTGTGATAGGATTAAAAATACGAAAGTACGGTGATGCATCTGCTCCACTTCCAGCAACCCATTGCCATCCCATTGTATTATTTGCAATATCAGCATCTAGTAGTGTATCCATAAACCATTTTGCTCCTTCTTGCCACGGAATTAACAAATGCTTTACAAGAAAAGAGGCTACAGCCATTCTTGTCCGATTATGCATAAAACCTGTTTGCCAAAGCTCCCGCATTCCCGCGTCAATAAACGGATAACCAGTTTCACCTTTTTGCCATACTCTTAATAACTCCTCTTCCTTATTCCACGGAAAATGTTCAAAGTTTTTATTAAGAGGTTTATATACTGTAAACGGATAGTGATATAGCAAATAATAAGAAAACTCTCGCCAAATTAATTGGCGTATAAAACTATTCACTTGTTTTTCAAAAAGACTACATTGTCTTTCGGTACTTTTATTTATTAAGTAATGATACATTAACTTCACTGATATTTGGCCAAATGAAAGATATGGCGCCAACATCGAATGAGCATTTTGATTTGGAAAATCTCTTCCTTCACTATAAGAGGCTAATTTGCTAGAGAAAAATTTCTTGAATGTTTTGTATGCCCCTTCCTCTGTAGGCTCCCATATTGATTCAATATGAGATGTCCACGGTATAGTTGGCAGCAAGTGTAATTCTGAAACAGATAAGCTTGCTGGTAAAGAGCTTCCCCATTTTATACTCTGCACTTTGCTAATAGGTTTAGGTATTACCTGCTTTTGAAATGCATTGTAAAAAGGCGTAAACACCTTATATTCAGTGTTGTCCTTCTTTTTTATAATCCACGGTTCTAATAATAAATGCGAATTAAATTCCTTACAAATAATACCTTTATCTTCTAACATCATTTTCATTTTTTGATTAGATTGTAATCTGTCCGGATCATAGCAAATATTCCAATATACAGCCGTTATATCTAATTGTTCTATGAGAGAAAGTATTTCTTCCTCCGTACGTCCTTTACGAATTATTAAAGTAGAGCCCAATGCCTCAAGTTGCTTCTTTACATCTATTACAGCATGGTGTAACCACCACTTTGCCGCACTTCCTATTGAAAAAGTTTCACCTTGTACATATACCGGAAGAACCTCCCCGGACTGAACAGCCTCAAATAGAGCTGGGTTATCATATAAACGAAAATCTTTTTGAAACATAACGATAATTTTGTTTTGCATGGCTACCTCTTCTGATTCTTAAAACATAATAAAATTTATTATACAACAGCAATTTATACATAAGAATTTATTTGTCTTTAATAAATTAGTTAACTTTTTCAACTATTTTATTAGTAGGAATTTTAACAACCGTTTCTTTTTCCCCTATTCTATCAATCTTGAAACCATGAACTTTAACATCAGACGGTACTAGTGGATGATGACAAATCATATCTATACTCTTCTCAATATTTTCACTAACATTTTCTTTTCCACTTAGCCATTCATCGAGGCTACCACTTGAAAATTCAGGCATGCAATTTTTAAAGAGATAGTCTAATTCTATATTATCTTTTATGAAATCACGTTGAGTTTGTAGATTAACTGAAGACGTTTCTTTATCCTCTATTCCGACAACAAAAATTTCTTTAACATTTTCTTGATAAATAGCAATAATAATAGATCTCATTATATCTCCATAAGGATGTACAATTACAGAATC
>NZ_JAKUFY010000135.1:0-12598 GCF_022663675.1 Bacillus cereus group sp. BfR-BA-01355 | reverse complement strand
GAAAAATCGTTAATATAATTTCACGTACTGTCAGTGTTTTATCACTTTTTAATTAAACTAACACATCAAAAGTAGTCACGAACGACGGACGAGAGAAAATACTCTTTTGCTGTTCGGCATGTGGATGCGCTTGAGCCTGAGGTGTTCCTTCTGCTTGCGTGGGACGTTTTTTATGAGCGTTTTCGAATGAACGTGATTCTGTCCAGTCTTTAAAGTTTTGCTCTGTTTCCCACATCGTTAAGATGACATATGTATCGTTACTTAATGGGCGTAGAACACGGATCGCTTGGAATCCTGGTTCGTTTTCAATAAGGCCTGCACGGTTTTTAAAGCGGTTTTCAAATACTGGGCGACCTTCGTCTGTGACAGAAATGTTGTTACAAACGATATAGCCAGATTGTCCTTTAAATTCACCGACAGCATCTAGTACGTCATACTGAAGTGAGCCTTCTACAGATTCTTCTGTATTTTCTTTATAAAACATATTTTTCTCATCATTTTTTGCAGTGAAATGTGATTGTTCTAGAGGTGTTTCGTATGAAATAATAGCCTTCATTTTAATGCCCCCTTAATAGTTTGTTTCTATTATATCAACTCTCTTAAAAAACTTCGAAGATTATATACATAAAGATACTTCTTTTTCAAATAATAAATGTACCATCATTTGGAAAGAAGGCCGATGTATGAAGAAAGTAAAGTGGACTTTATTAGGTGGCGTCGCAACGTTTATAGTAGCGATTGTACTCTATAAACTTATCGTGTTAGCTGGTGGCTATATGATGGATGAAAAGCAGCTCGTTTTCCACTCTTCATCACGTATCGTTGACCAGAAAGGGAAAGAAATTACGAAATTATACGTAGAAAATAGGGAGCTCGTACCGATCGAGCAAATTCCGAAGTATGTGCAGCAGGCGTTTGTTGCGGTGGAAGATTCTCGTTTTTATGAGCATCAAGGAATTGATTATCCGTCTATATTCCGTGCTCTTTATAAAGATACGTTAGCTGGAGAAAAGCTAGAGGGCGGTAGTACCATTACGCAGCAACTCGCTAAAAATGTCTTTTTAACTCGTGAAAAAACATTTACGCGCAAATTGAAGGAAGTCGCAATTTCTCTTCAATTAGAGCAAAAATATACGAAGCAACAAATTCTTGAAATGTATATGAATCATATTTATTTTGGTCATGGGGCTTACGGTATTCAAGCAGCAGCAAAGCTGTATTTTAATAAAAATGTTGAGGATTTAACAGTAGAGGAAGGGGCAATGCTTGCAGGTCTTCCGAAGTCACCAAACGGATATTCACCGTACTACTCTGCAGAGAAGAGTAAGGAACGCCGCGATCTCGTGTTGTCACTTATGCATAAACAAGGCTATTTGACTGCAGAAGAAAGCGTTCGTTATCAAGGGAAGATAATTGCTCTATATAAAAACTTAGATGAAAATGAGCTTGCATATATGCCGTATATTGATATGGTCATAGATGAAGCCGCTCGTTTATACGGGTTGTCTCATCAAGAAGTACTTCGCGGAGGATATACGTTTGTCGTACCTATGGATGAAAAAATTCAAAAGGTAGCGTATAACCAGTTTCAAGATGCAAGGAATTTTCCTGGGAAAGAAGAGGGGGCTCAAGGTGCATTTTTATTAATGGATAATCGTACGGGAGGGATTAAAGCGGCGATTGGGGGAAGAAAGTACGTCCCGAGAGGATTTAATCGTGTTTTTGCCAAAAGGCAGCCCGGATCTGTTTTAAAACCACTTATCGTTTATGCACCAGCACTAGAAACGAAAAAGTATAATCCGTATTCTTTATTAACGAATGAAAGAAATTCTTTTGAAGGGTATGAACCTCGAAATTATAATCATGAGTATTCAAAAGAAATGACGATGTATGATGCGATTCTAGAGTCGGCAAACGTACCAGCAGTTTCTCTATTAAATGAGTTAGGGGTAGAAGAAGGAAAGCAATATTTAGAAAAAGGAAATGTTCATATTGCAGATGCTGGTTTAAGTATAGCACTTGGCGGATTGAAAAATGGTGTTTCAACATTTGATCTTGTAAAAATGTATCGTTCATTTTTAGCGAATGGCAATATTATTGAGCCGCACGTTATTGATAAAGTATTAAATAGACACGGTGCAGTCATTGGGGAATCACCGAAAGTAGAGACGAAAATTTTTTCGAAACAGACGGCATGGTATATGACGAAAATGTTAGAAGGAGTTGTGAAGGAAGGGACAGCGAGAGCAGGTGTATATAACGGTGCGTTAGCTGGAAAAACGGGTACAACTTCATTGCCAAATGACGATAAGGGAGCAAGAGATATGTGGTTCGTCGGCTATACACCGAACTTAGTAGGCGCTGTTTGGATTGGTTATGACCGTACGGATAAGGAACATCAGTTGCAAGGAGAAAGTGCATCTGCGACAAAATTGTTTAAGAAAATTTTAACGAAGGCTAATGTAGAACATAAAGAGAAGTTTATGAAGCCTGAAGGTGTGGAAACAATCGGTGCTCCGATTCGGCTGCGTAGAATTGAAGATGTAAAAATGAAACTATCATTTAGCCCTTTCGGTTTATTTAAAGCAAAATTAAGTTGGACGCCACTTCCAGATAACAGAATTATGTACCGAATCTATAGAGTGGAGAACGGAATTCATACGCATGTTAGCACTGTAAATGGTGCTGGAGAATATGAGGAAAAGTTCGTTAACATATTTTCAAAACCGAGCTTTTACGTTGTACCATACAATACACAAACGAATCGCGAAGGAGAAAAGTCAAAAGTAGCTAAACCATAGTTTTTCTCTGTGTTATAATAAGAATGTTGTGAAAATAGTAAGCGTTTTTACGAATATTTGTGTCAATTTAATGAACAACGTACATAATATTATGCATTTTGTTTTTACAAGCTGTATAGTAAAAAAAGATAAATATCGAACGTATTCGAAGCATTGGTAAGGAAGGGAGCAAGGGTCTTGGTAAGAACTATAAATGAGACATTTTTAAAAGCATGTAGGGGGGAACGTACCGATTATGTACCAGCATGGTATATGCGTCAAGCAGGTCGTTCACAGCCGGAATATAGAAAGATTAAAGAAAAGTATTCTTTATTTGAAATTACACACAATCCAGAGTTATGTGCTTACGTTACAAAATTGCCGGTTGATCAATATAACGTAGACGCAGCAATTCTTTATAAAGATATTATGTCACCACTACCTGCAATTGGTGTGGATGTAGAAATTAAATCAGGTATTGGGCCAGTTATTGATAACCCAATCCGTTCTTTACAAGACGTAGAAAAACTAGGGGAAATTAATCCGGAAGATGATGTACCGTACATATTAGATACAATTCGTTTATTAACGACAGAAATGTTAGACGTACCGTTAATCGGTTTTTCAGGGGCTCCATTTACATTAGCGAGCTATATGATTGAAGGCGGTCCATCTCGTAACTACCATAATACGAAAGCGTTCATGTATGCAGAGCCGAAAGCTTGGTTCGCTTTAATGGATAAGCTAGCAGATATGGTTATTACATATTTAAAAGCGCAAATTAACGCAGGAGCAAAAGCAGTTCAAATTTTCGATTCTTGGGTTGGAACAGTAAATGTAGCAGATTACCGCGTATTTATTAAACCAGCAATGGAGCGTATTTTTGCAGAAGTTCGCCCTATGGGTGTACCGATGATTATGCACGGCGTAGGAGCTGCACACTTAGTGAATGAGTGGCACGATTTACCGCTTGATGTAGTAGGCTTAGATTGGCGCTTACCGATCGAAGAGGCGCGCGCACGCGGCGTTCATAAGGCGGTACAAGGAAATATGGACCCTTCATTCTTACTTGCACCATGGTCTGTTATTGAAGAACATGTAAAAGGTATTTTAGATCAAGGGATGAAACAGCCTGGTTATATCTTTAACTTAGGACACGGTGTATTCCCAGAAGTAAATCCAGATACATTAAAACGTTTAACTACATTTATTCATGAATACTCTAAAGGGCAGTTAGCGAAGTAAAGGAGAATTGCTGTATGAAAAAGAAAATTGGTTTGCTTGTAATGGCATACGGAACGCCATATAAAGAAGAAGATATTGAACGTTACTATACACATATTCGCAGAGGAAGAAAGCCAAGTCCTGAAATGCTAGAAGATTTAACAGAGCGTTACCGTGCAATTGGTGGTATTTCTCCTTTAGCTACTATTACATTAGAGCAAGCTAAGAAGTTAGAGAAGCGTTTAAATGAAGTACAAGATGAAGTAGAGTACCATATGTATCTTGGTTTAAAACATATTGAACCGTTTATTGAAGATGCGGTGAAAGATATGCATAACGACGGAATACAAGATGCAATCGCACTTGTTCTTGCACCTCACTATTCTACGTTTAGCGTGAAATCATACGTTGGACGAGCACAAGAAGAAGCTGAGAAACTTGGGAACTTAACAATTCACGGCATCGATAGCTGGTATAAAGAGCCGAAATTCATCCAGTACTGGGTTGATGCAGTGAAAGGTATATATAACGGTATGTCAGATGCAGAGCGTGAAAAAGCAGTATTAATCGTATCTGCACATAGCTTACCAGAGAAAATTATTGCAATGGGCGATCCATATCCAGATCAATTAAATGAAACAGCTGATTATATCGCGCGCGGAGCTGAAGTAGCAAACTATGCAGTAGGTTGGCAAAGTGCAGGAAACACGCCAGATCCTTGGATTGGTCCGGATGTACAAGATTTAACGAGAGAACTAAATGAAAAGTACGGTTATACTTCATTCGTATACGCACCAGTTGGATTTGTTGCGGAACATTTAGAAGTTTTATATGACAATGACTTTGAGTGTAAAGTTGTGACAGATGAAATCGGCGCGAAATATTATCGTCCAGAAATGCCAAATGCATCGGACGCATTTATTGATTGCTTAACAGATGTTGTATTAAAGAAAAAAGAATCTGTATTGTAAAAAGAAAGGGGGAGCATGCTTGAGGAAAAAAGTTGTAGTCATCGGCGGTGGCATCACAGGATTAACAACAATGTATAACTTGCAAAAAGAAATTCATAACAAGAACTTGCCGATCGATACATTACTGATAGAAGCATCGGGTAAACTTGGCGGGAAAATTCAAACCGTTCGAAAAGATGGATTTACAATTGAACGCGGGCCGGATTCTTTCTTAGCACGAAAAGAAAGTGCAGCTAGATTAGCGCGAGAATTAGGTCTTGGCGATGAACTTGTAAATAATAAGGCCGGTCAATCATTTATCCTCGTAAACAATCGGTTACATAAAATGCCGAGTGGATCGATGATGGGAATTCCAACGCAAATTACGCCGTTTCTATTTTCCAAGCTGTTCTCCCCAATTGGTAAACTAAGAGCTGGTTTTGATCTGTTAATGCCGAGATCAAAACCAGTATCTGACCAATCACTCGGGCAGTTTTTCAGACATCGCCTCGGAAACGAAGTGGTTGAAAATTTAATAGAACCATTACTATCGGGTATTTATGCAGGGGATATTGATGAAATGAGCTTAATGTCAACATTCCCGCAAATGTATCAAATTGAGCAGAAGCATCGCAGTATTTCACTCGGCATGCGTACACTTGCCCCGAAAAAAGAGACATCTGAACCGAAAAAAGGAATCTTTCAAACAGTGAAAACAGGCTTAGAATCTATCGTAGAATCTCTCGAAATGAAGATGCATGAAGGTACGATAATAAAGGGAACACGCATTGAAAAAATTGCAAAACTTGGTGATGGTTATACGATTGCTCTTAGTAACGGAAAAGAAATAGAAGCGGACGCGGTCGTAGTGGCAACATCACATAAAGTATTGCCATCTATGTTCGCGCAGTACAAGCAGTTTCGTTTCTTCCGCAACATTCCGTCCACATCAGTTGCGAATGTGGCAATGGCTTTCCCGAAATCAGCCATTCAGCGCGATATTGATGGAACAGGATTTGTCGTATCCCGAAATAGCGATTACACAATTACAGCATGTACGTGGACACATAAAAAATGGCCACATACAACGCCAGAAGGAAAAACGCTTCTTCGTTGTTACGTTGGACGACCTGGTGATGAAGCAGTTGTAGAACAAACAGAAGAGGAACTTGTTAGGCTTGTACTAGAAGACTTACGAAAGACGATGGATATTACAGAGGATCCAGAGTTTACAGTCGTAAGCCGCTGGAAAGAAGCAATGCCCCAATATACAGTAGGTCATAACGAGCGAATGAAGAAACTCACAACATTTATGGAAAAAGAGTTGCCAGGAATATACTTGGCAGGTAGTTCTTACGCTGGTTCTGGTCTTCCGGACTGTATTGATCAAGTTGAGAAAGCTGCAAAGCGTGTACTATCTCATTTGGAGAAAGTAATGGATACCGAATTAATTGCACAATAAAGTGAAACGCCTTCAATCACATTGAAGGCGTTTCGTTACTTATTCACCAATAAACATATATAAATTATTTGGCTTTATAACGGTATCCCCTGCATAAATAACCCACTCTGTTAAGTTAGCAAAATCTAACTGATAACTATTTCCTTCACTCATATCTTTTATAAAATATGGTTCATTAATGAGTATTCCTTGAATAAAATCTTCCGTAATGTTTTGCATTTCAAACCACATATGTTCACTTTTTCCTTCTTCGTAGGAGACACCAAACTTAGCGAGGAAACGAAAATCTTCATTCAATTGTTCAATGTGAAAAATGTTGCTGAAATACCCGAAAGTATTTTCCGCATTGTAAGCCATACGATCGGTTTCACTATTTGTTTTATAGAACATGAGCCCTGTAGCTTCCTCGTGTTCTTTGAAAAAACTTTCAATATATTCTTCTGAAGCATTTAATTTGAATAAGAGAACGGATGGAGATTGATGGTATTCATCTCGGTCATCCATTCCGCCAAGAAATATATTTTGTGCATCTATTGGTTGTAGTTTCACTTCTTCATCCTCGATTGAAGATAATTGATCCATACTCGTTTTATGCCCAATATAAGATAATCCTTTTTCCCATGGAACAGCTACTGTATGTATAGAACCTTGCTGACTATGCGCGATTACGATAGGCTCATTCATAGGGACTTGTCCATTCTCAACGGCATTATTAGCAAATGTTTGAAAAAGATCGCCAATGCCGTAGTAGGACGAAATGCGATTTGGAATAATTAATTCTATTTCTGTTACACCTGCTCTTAAAAGACCATGTGTATGAAACCAATATTGCGTAGGCTCACCTTCTTTATCGTCTTCATAAACAGAATGAATAACGTACAAGTCAGGAATGTCAGGTAATAATTCATTTTCAACGTGATATTCAATATAACTTCTAGATATTACTTTCATTGCTGCACTTGAATCGATTACAAATAACAAGTCTGGAGCGAGGTTCCATAAAAACTGTAACTGCTGGAAAAAGCAGTCCAGCACATCGCCTACAAATAGTGTACGAGTGAAAATTTCAGTGCCATAAGCAGCATCTTCAAAATTACGATCTACGATTGTAGAATCTTGTCTATTGTACATTTTATATTCTTCTGGATCGCTCGTTTCATCAATATGCAGTTCATACGGTATGATTGTTTCATCCATATGTAACTCAACAATAAGGCTTGTCTCATCACTGTAAACAATTTTTAATTCATCCACTTTAGTAGAGATAGTCTCTAGCCGCTGTTTTAACTGTTCAATCGTAATCCTAGTTGGTATAACAGCAATCATATCTGAAAAATGACGTTCTAATGTTCCATTCATAGCTGCGCGGTATGTTTCTGTTTGCACTTCCATCCAATCACTCCTATTCAAATGAATCCATTTTACATGCCAATGAAATTTCGATATTTTTTGTTTTCTCTCTCTAACATTATAGAGCGCATTCGTAGAAGGTGTAAAATTATTATTTTGTATTATAGTTTGAAAGCTTGTAAATTAAATAAATTTTTTGTAAAACTTGTCGAAATGTAGTTCTATATAACGAATCATTTGATATGATAGAAATGCTGAGAAAATATGAAATAGGGAGAGGAAAATGACTGTGAAGAAATTGTTAAGTGTCTTTTTATCATTCATACTATTGCTTTCATTTACTGGAACTTTAGTACAAGCAGAAGAAACGACTTCTATGTCAGTAGAAAAAGCAATTCAAGTATTTAAACAGCAAGGGAAAACGAAGGGAATAGTGGAAGGATATATCGTTGGATATACGCAAAGTCCTTCTAAATACACGAAAGATCCGGCTAAGTTTGATGATACAAACGTAGCAATTGCGGATTCGCCAAATGAAACGAATCCAGACAAAATCATGCCTGTTCAGTTGCCAAAGGGTGATGTGAGAGCGGCAGTAAACGTGAAAGATCATCCTGAAAATATCGGGAAGAAAGTTAGTTTAACAGGGACGCTTGAATTATATTTTAGTAGCCCAGGTTTAAAATCGGTAACAGCTCATAAGTTTCAAGGGGAAGGACAAAACCGTGTTAGCGATGTAGTAGCTTCGCCTGGTAGTGGAGAAGTTGCGAAGGGAACAGCGGTAACATTAACAACGAATACAGAAGGAGCAACAATCTACTATACGTTAGATGGCTCTAACCCTACAAATAAGAGTGTTCGTTATAACGGACAAATTGTAGTGAATGAAAATAGTGTGATTAAAGCAATCGCAGAGAAAGAAGGGCTTACTTCTTCAGCGGTTTCAACATTTTCATTTATTATCGTAAATAATGAACCAGTTCGTATTCATGATATTCAAGGGAAATCACATGTTTCTCCTTACAAAGGGAAGAAAGTATACAATGTGGAAGGCGTTGTAACAGCACTTGATAAAAATGTTTTTTATATAGGAGATAACCAGCCGGATAATGATCCAGCTACGTCAGAAGGTATGTACGTATACAAAAAAGATGCGAATGTAGCGGTAGGAGATCTTATTCAAGTTGATGGAGAAGTAGAAGAATATGTTGGACCTGGGTATGCAGAAAGGTTTGACACAGATTTAACGACGACGGAAATTAAAGCGAGCCGCGTTGCTGTAATCGCAAAAGATCAACCTTTACCAGCACCGATTGTACTTGGAGAAAACGGTGTGAAAATCCCAGATCAAATTATCGATAATGATGCATTCGGCTTATTTGATCCAACTGAAGATGCAATCGATTTTTATGAAAGTATAGAAGGTATGCGCGTTACGATGCCAACGCCAAAAATTATTGCACCTCAGAAAAACGGAAATTTATATGTAACAGTAGAAAATGGCGGAAATAAAGTCGTAACGAAATACGGCACACCTGTATTAGACGAAAATCAATTAAACCCAGAGCGTCTTTCTGTAAAAGTCCCTCGTGATTATGTAGCAAAAGTAGGAGATACTTTCACTGGAGATATAACAGGGGTAGTCGGATATGATTACGGTTCGTTCCGCATTTCGCCAATAACAGAATTACCATCAGTAGTGGACGGTGGATTTAAGCAAGTAGGGGCGAATATTCAGCCTCGTCTTGATAAGTTAACAGTTGCTACATATAACATTGAAAACTTCTCGGCGAATAAAAAAGAAACAACAGATGAAAAAGTAAAAGCGTTAGCGTATTCTATTAAATACAATTTAAAAATGCCAGATATTATCGGTGTAGAGGAAATGCAAGATAATAATGGAACGATTAATGACGGTACAACAGATGCTTCATTAAGCGCAAAACGTATCATTGATGCAGTTCTAGAAATTCGTGGACCAAAGTATGAGTATGTAGAAATTGCTCCGAACAATAATCTAGACGGAGGAGCACCAGGAGCGAATATTCGCGTCGGTTTCTTCTACAACTCATCACGCGTGAAATTAGTAGCAGTACCGAAGTTACTTGATAAAAATGTCGTTCGCATTGGAGACGAAAATCCATTATTTGAAAGTACACGTAAACCGCTTGCAGCAGAATTTACGTTCCAAGGACAAAACGTTGTTGTCGTTGCAAATCACTTAAACTCAAAAATAGGAGATGCAACGCCATTTGGAAAAGTGCAGCCGCTCGTATTAAAGAGTGAAGAAAAACGAATTCAATTAGCGCAAGAAGTAAATCAATTCGTACAAGGAATTCAGAAAAAGAACACGAATGCACCAGTTGTTGTGTTAGGAGATATGAACGATTTTGAGTTCGCTAAACCACTAAAAACACTAGAAGGAACAAACTTAAAAAATATGTTAAACACAGTGCCGAAAGAGAACCGCTACACGTACATTCATGAAGGAAATGCACAAGTGTTAGATCATATTTTAGTAACAAACAACATCGCACCGCACACAATTGTAGATCCAGTACACTTAAACTCAAACATTATGAAAGAACATGGACGTGTAAGTGACCACGACCCAGTACTTGCTCAAATCGATTTGAAGAAAGCTTCTTAAATAGTCATGAAAGAACGCTTAGAGATATACTGAGCGTTCTTTTTCTGTAAAAATCATGTTAAAATTAATTGAAAATTCAGCTTTTTATAATGAGGAGGTTAAAGATGCAAGCGTGGTTAAATGGAAAATTAATGAATCAGCTTGCGATTTTGTTTAGTACAATCGTCATGCTCCAATTTGTAGCGGAGGTAACAGGACTTACTCAAAATTTGGATATTACATATAACTTAATACATACAGCATCGTCCTATGTAACGTTTAGTTTGGCAGTCATTTTTACTTTAATAGGTGCAAGAAGAGCATTAAGTACATATGCAATTATTTTATTATGTTCAGTTGTAGGTATTAAAGCGATTTATTTTGCGGCGGTCGTTATTTTATGGGGATTGGCAGGTACGCCGTAAAGGGGGATGACTATATGAGTAATGATAATAAGAGCGTAATCCTCTAAGCTAACTTAGGGAATTACGCTCTTATTCATTCAATTATTTAGTCTGAAATTGCTTGAAACGATTTTCTACACCGTTCTCTTTTTTGCAATCTTCTTCTATATTTTTTTCTATCCCGCTTTACTCCTTGTATATACATGAATAAGCTAACGAGAAGGAAGAAAGCACATTGCATCGTTAAAATGTACGGTGACATGCCTTGCAATGGTTGTTTCGGATCATATAAATGAATAGGTGCTCCGCCTATTGAAGGAAATATTGTATTTAGCAGGACGTACGGAATGGAGGCAACTGCAAATGGAAAGAGAATTGCCATATAGTCCTTTTGTGACCATACAGATGCAGCAAGTCCTAAAAGGGCCATTAAACCTGCAAATAAAAAATTAATTCCGATATATACAGTAATGTAAGTGAGAGGTGCATCGAAATATAGGTTTGCAAACATTCCGTCATCATTTATGATGCCTGAACCTGCCGTAGGTTCTCCGTCTGGAATAGTTAATTTGCAAAATAATAACGATAAGATGAATGGAAATGTATAAAGAAATCCTCCGCAAAAAAACGTAACGATATATTTCATTACTGAATAAGGAAATAAAGAAATCCCCTTACTGACAAACGGTTTAAAACCATCTGACTTATCCGAATTGTAACTTGTACTAAAGGGAAAACTCGCAATAACTGGCATTAATAATAAATAAACATCCATTTCATTGTCGCGAAATCCGATCCATTTTATATCTGTTGAAATAGGCCCACTCGCAGCGTCTCCTAAATAACGAATGACATAGTAATAGTGATAAATACAAATAAGAACGAATCCACTAAACATAATAATTAAAGAAATACGACTACAAAAAGCTTGCTTTATATTTAAACGAAGCGCACGCATCATGACTGAAAAAGCCTCCACTATTTTGATAAACTTGTCTATTTTCTATATTACTATTAAATGTAAAGATTTTCTTGTTTTTTTATTTGATTATTTGAAAAAAGGGAAATTTGTTGTTGTTAAGTAAGGTTTAACTGAAACTTTATTTTCTAAAATATGGTTGACAATTAAGTATTACATTTGTAATCTTAATTGTAGATTACAAATGTAATATGAAGGAGTGAAATGTTTATGACAAATCAATTACCTAAAATATCTGAAGCTGAATTAGAAATTATGAAAGTACTTTGGTCTAACTCTCCACAAACAGCGAATGAAATTATAGAAGAACTAGAAGATGCAATGGATTGGAAACCGAAAACAATCCGTACATTAATTAATCGGTTAGTACAAAAGGAAGCTGTTTCTTACCATCAAGATAAAGGGCGCATGTATGCTTATTATCCGTTAGTATCACAAGATAATTATTTACAAGTTGAAACAAAATCTTTGCTAAAGCGTTTTTGCGGCGCAGCGTTTAAGCCATTACTTGTTAATTTCTTAAAAGAGGAAAAATTGTCTTCAGAAGATATTAATGAACTGAAACGCATTTTAGATGAGAAGACAGAGGAGAACAAGAGGAAGGATAGATAACAATGATAGACACGCTTATAAATGTATACCTTCCTCATTTTTTTGATTGGCTTATAGAAACGTCACTTATGGCTAGCATATTAGTTGGATTTATTTTATGTATAAAAGTACTATTTAGAAATAAATTAACGCCCCGATGGCAATATATGCTGTGGATCGTACTAATGATAAGACTCCTTTTACCATGGTCACCAGATAGCTCTTATAG
>NZ_JAKUFY010000134.1:0-13116 GCF_022663675.1 Bacillus cereus group sp. BfR-BA-01355 | reverse complement strand
GGGCCGGTTACTCCTTGTATCCCTTGTGGACCTTGAATGCCTTGGTCACCCGTTGGACCTGTTGCCCCCATCGGCCCCTGTACCCCTTGCAAACCTGTTAAACCGGTTGCTCCTGTTGGACCCTGTATTCCTTGCACTCCTTGGATTCCTGTTGCTCCTGTTGCTCCTGTCGCCCCTGTTGCCCCTGTTGCTCCTGTTGGACCGGTTGGTCCAGTGGGCCCCGTAATACCTGGCGGCGGAAAAGGAATAGGTGCTTGAAACTTACTACACTTATCTTGATTCTTCACAAGCATCTCCTCCCGTTTGTAACGCATCAAACTATTTGTAATATGTTTAAGCTAGCTGTTATTACTCCCGCTAATGTCGTTACATGCCCAATAGCTAATGGACCATTTTGTAATGACAAAGTGGAATTTGGAGAAGTAACTTCAATTACCATCGTATTTGAAATCGCTGGTTCTAATATAAAATTACCTTTTGTAACATAAAGAATAAAACTCCCTGCAACTTGCGTTCCGTTTAAAACAAGCCTTACCGAAATCGTTTCATTCCCCAAAATTGCATCCCCTTGAAAATAATAACTTATTAAATATATCCCTGGCGTACTTAACGTTATAGTTGTCGCATTTGTTAAACTAACTCCTGCTCCAAAAATTGTAGAACCAGAATTAATTGGTATTAGCGCATTCGCTGCAATTGTACTCGTTGCAGTGGAAAAGAAATAACCGCCCCCACTAGGTAAACCAGTCGCTCCAGTCGCTCCTGCTATCCCCGAGAAACCTATTGATCCTACATTACCAGTTGCGCCTGTTGGTCCAACCGCTCCGTTTTGCCCCTGACTACCTTGCGCTCCAACTGGGCCTATACTACCACTAGCACCTGTCACCCCACTTGCTCCAATTGGGCCTTGCAAACCTTGAATTCCTTGTATACCTTGTATTCCTTGCGGACCCGTTGCACCTATATCGCCTGTCATTCCTGTTATTCCTTGTATTCCCGTAATCCCTTGAACACCTTGCACACCTTGTGGTCCAGTTGACCCGGTTGCTCCAGTAGCTCCAGTTTCACCCTTTGCACCAGTAATTCCAATATTCCCTTGTGGGCCTTGGGGTCCTTGACTACCTTGTGCCCCTTGGACTCCTTGAGGGCCAGTTATACCGACCTCCCCTGTATTTCCTTGGGGACCTCTAATTCCTTGTGCTCCTGTTGGACCGATTATTCCTTGCACTCCTTGTATTCCTTGCACTCCTTGAACTCCTGTTGGACCCGTTATTCCTTGTAATCCTTGAGGACCTTGCAAACCAATAGCTCCAGTCGGACCGATTATTCCTTGCACTCCTTGAAGACCTTGTGCACCTTGTGCACCTGTCAATCCCGTAGTCCCTTGTATCCCTTGAACTCCTTGAGGACCTTGTGCTCCAGCTGCTCCTGTTTCCCCTTGAATTCCTTGTACTCCTTGTATACCTTGCGCTCCAGCTGGACCAGTTGCTCCTCGGATTCCTTGTTCACCTTGAACTCCTTCCGCTCCTGTAACACCAGCTGGACCGGCTATCCCTTGTATTCCCACCATTCCTTGTGCACCTGTTGGGCCTATTACACCTTGAATACCTTGAATACCTTTAGGGCCTTCTGCACCTGTCGGACCAGTTACTCCACGCGTACCTTGTATTCCTTGAGAACCTTCTGCACCCGTTGGACCCGTTATACCTGGGTTACCTTGAGGACCTTGTGCCCCTTGGACTCCAACTGCTCCAACTACACCTTGGGAACCTTGGACTCCCCTTACACCTTGAGGACCTGTTGGACCTGTTATACCTTGCACTCCTTGCGCTCCAATTGGTCCTATCCCTCCGCTTACACCTGTTGAACCAGTCGCACCCGTTGGACCTGTTGGACCTCCTGGCGGGCCGGGTGGACCTGATGGACCAGTCACTCCACTAGATGGACCAATTGGACCGGTTGTTCCCGTCGGACCACCCGGTGGTCCTTCTGAGCCTTGTGTACCAGTAGGACCAGTTGCTCCTGTTATCCCTCGTACTCCTTTTGCTCCTTGAAAACCTGTGGATCCACTTACTCCTTGTATTCCTTGAACTCCTTGTGGACCTTGAGGGCCTGTTACACCGGTTATTCCCTTTATTCCGCTTATACCTTGAGGACCTTGTATTCCAGTAGAACCAGTTGGTCCTACTACACCTTGTGCCCCTTGATCACCTTGGTGTCCTTGTTCTCCAGTAATTCCTTGTATTCCTTGAGCGCCGTCTTCTCCTTGTATACCAGTAGCCCCTTGCTCTCCTTGTATCCCTTGAACACCTTGAGGACCTTGGGAACCAGTTACCCCTGGAACTCCAGTTACCCCTCTCTCTCCTTGTATTCCTTGTGCCCCTGTTTGTCCTCGCTCACCTACTTCCCCTTGTATTCCTTGTATGCCCTGTATTCCTTGACTACCAGCAGGACCCGTAGCTCCCTGTGTTCCTTCTAATCCTTGTACCCCAATATCACCAATTGGACCTTGGTTTCCGATTAATCCTTGAGCACCTTGGAGGCCAGTTGGACCAGTTATACCTTGCTCTCCGGTATCACCAACAGCTCCTTGTATTCCCTGCGCTCCTGTTGTCCCTCGCGAACCTTGTATTCCCCTGATACCTTGAGGTCCTTGGGGACCAGTTGCTCCCGTCGGTCCAGTCATCCCTGTTGGACCAACAGGACCTTCATGCCCTCCAGTTGGACCTACAGGGCCACTATTACCTGTTGGACCTGTTGGACCAGTTGCACCTATAAGCGGAAGAGGCAGTGCCACTCCGAATTTTTTGCAATTTTTATGATGACGCACAACAATCCCCCTTCCCTAAAATCATTACACCTTTTATATGAAATGCATTTTTTTTAAAAAAGTACACCTCTGACCTTATTTTTTAAAAATAAAGAAGCCTATCATTTCAACTATTTGAAACGATAGGCTTCTTTTTATAAAACAATTTGTTTCCTCGCCTTAATAATAAAAGTAGTTGGTACCATCCTAGCTTTATATAAAGAATAATATTTCGTAGACGGCTCAGCTAGTTCTCCATCAAACGAGCTCGATGGTTCAGGCTCTTCTATTCTCTCAATTATAAAGCCTGCTCTATTTAACTCATTTATATATGTACTTATTTTTCTCTTATATAATATCGCTTGTACATTTTCTCCTTTAAATGTTTCAAACGTAATGGACGTTTCCTCATGATAAGAAGACTTTATAGCAACTTCTTCTGTACCATATTGTAAGTTTGAATATACTGGGTGCTCCCAACTAAAAATAAAACTTTCTCCTGGCTTTAAATAGGAATATATAAACTCTACTGTTTTTCCTAAATTTGAAGTCCAACCTAATGCATAAATGGAATATATAATATCAAAATACCCTTTCTGAATATCTCCTTCTTCTTCCATTGCTCCGCATATTAACTTTGGATTCCAACGCTTTTACGTTTTATTCGCTGTTTTAATTTGTTCACTTGAAAGATCAAGACCCCATACTTCCTCTGCCCTATGCTCTGCCATATATTGCAACGAATGTCCACTTCCACACCCAATATCAAGAACTTTTTTATTTCTAATTGAATCGAACAAATGAATCTCATCTTCAGACGCCGTATACGGACCATATTTCGGTAAACAATCCACTTGAAAGAAATATGGTGCAACTGTATCCCAACACTTTTTGTTTAAAGCTAACATTTGTGTGCCTTCCATATCATTCCCCCCATCCATTTTTCTTTCTCTAATATTACTTACATATCATAACCAGATCGCCCTTTTCTCTTCGCCCGGTAGTTTTTCACTTTTGCAATCGTCCCGCATGCTCTTCCTCCTTCTTCTCCAGCATACATACCGCACCATCTTTTACTTCCATTTCGCGAATGATCATAAAATACCCAGCGACAATCTGGACATGCTTTTAACCTTCCCCACACATTTTCTTGAATTGACATTAACACAATGCTTAGCACTTTTGTATACACATTCTCTTCATATACTGGTTCATATGTAATACCTTTCATATCTTCCTTTATATGTACATGAAATGGGTATTTCTCTAACCATTTTTGCAATGATTCTTCGCCTTCAATTGTCATCCGAATATCTTCTCGAAAATTTCTTAATTCCTCTATCGTATGAAATGGAAACTCTTCATCAAAATATTCTTTCATAAAGAGCTTTATATCTTCTTTTGTTTGCAGCAAATCAATTGGCTCTCTCGTATCGTTTGGTATTCTCCATGTATTTAAAAATTCCCGAATATATTCTAGTTCATTTGGAGCGTTTTGATTCAATTCGATCCACCTTCTTCTTAAAATTTACTTTTTTCTGACTTTATGTATAATTATAGTATAAAATAGTTAACCATCAAATAATTTTACTGGTTACATAATTAGGGGGATTTCTATGAAAAGTTTCTCAACACCGATACGTTTCATGCTTATTTCTTCATTTTTTATGTCTTTTGGGTATTTTGCAGTATACGCATTTTTAGCTATTTATCTATTAACCTTTCTTCATTTTTCTGCTGTCCAAGTAGGAACAGTGTTGACGGTTATGACAATTACATCACGAGTTATCCCATTATTCTCAGGGTTAATTGCTGACAAAATAGGCTATATCATTATGATGATAGCTGGTTTATTTTTGAGAGGAATCGGATTTATCGCTTTAGGAATATGCTCTGATTTCTATACAATTTCTATTTCTTCTGCACTTATTGGCTTCGGAACTGCATTTTACGAACCTGCCGCTCGCGCTATATTTGGCTCACAGCCAGCTCATTTGAGAAAAAATTTATTTACATATTTAAACCTTAGCTTTAATTGCGGTGCAATAATCGGACCAATTGCAGGAGGGTTCTTACTCTTACTCGATCCACTCTACGCTTTCTCTCTAACAGGATCTCTTATGCTGTTATTTGCTTTTATCTTTTACTTACTTAAAAATCACTTCCAAGTCACTACTGAAAACACGTCTATTACATTAGGAATACAGGCCATCTTACAAAACAAGTCTTTCCTTCTGTTTTCCTTTATCATGATTTTCTTCTATATTATGTTTACTCAGCTTACTGTCGCACTTCCACTTCATATGAAAAACATTAGTAATAGCAATCAACTTGCTACACTCGTTATTACGATAAATGCGATAACAGGCGTCATATTTATGGTATTATTCCGAAAATTATTCCACAAATACAACACACTTTCGATTATTAAATACGGTGTTTTATTAATGAGTATTTCCTTTTTACTCATTCCTTTATTTCAACACCCATATTGGCTCTTTATTTGTGTAATTTTATTTACAATCGGTGAAACACTCGTATTACCTAACGCTGATATCGCTATTGCAAATTACAGTAATGAATCATATACAGCCACTTTCTTCGGATTTTATCAACTATCACTCGCATTTGGTTTTATCATCGGTAACTATACCGGGACATCGTTTACATCCAATTTAAACGGAATGTATACACCATGGCTTATTTTCGGCGGAATAGGAGTTATTGGTTTTATTTCACTCCATATTTTAAATATTAAAAAAGGGAGCTCTAAAGAGGATATATACCTATGTAATGAGACGAAACCTCTTTAACACATTACAATTGAAATGGTACCTTTAGACAAGCAACCTATAATAAAAAAATTCGACCATCATACTTGACAGTCGAATCTTTTTATTTTTCATATTCAAGATGATTATGTCTTTTACAACCAAATAAATAGCACCCCCCTAAATGATAAGTTTCAAATTCTAACCCTGGAACATATCCAGATTTGATACGTTCTATCATTGTTTTATAACAATTATTCTCTTCTGTATATTCCTCAATTAACTCTTTCTTATCTTTTTCTGTCCAGTTTTCTTCTACTTCTTCATTCTGAACATCTTCTATTTCTGATGTTTTCGCTTCGATAGATTCCTGTATAACTTCATTTATACGGGAGAAATTATTAGCTTTATATAGAGCATATACAAACCTACCAATCCAGTTAGGACTTTTCCAAACTTCTTTGTATCCCTTTTCGAACCATTCAATTGCTTCGTTATAGCAATTCAACTCAACATATAAATCTGCTACATGAATTTCTCCTAAAAAATTATCAGATTTCCTGTTAAAAGCATCTAACTTCTCTTTCGCTTCTGTCGTTCGCCCTAAATCAATTAAGCATTTTACATAGCTATACATTATATAGTCCGAATCCCCTGCAACTCGCAAAAAAAATTCCGAAGCTTTTTCTAACTCTCCAAGGTTATAATGCGCTACAGCTACATTGTGAAATGCTTCATCCGATGGTTGCATCGAAATAGATTTTTGCAATACTTCTTTCGCTTCTTCCCATTTTTCTTGTTTCGTGTAAATTTCCCCTAAGATGTTATAAGGAAAGTATGAAGAAGGATTCAACTTAACAACTTCTCTTATTAATTCAAGAGCTTTATCATCATTCTCTTCCTCATAAAAGTACATCCAAGCCAGATTATTGAGAGATTGTACGTCTCTAGATTCATGTACTGCTTGTTGAAACAGTTCCATTGCTTCCTCATATTTATTTTGTTCAAACATTTCAATTGCCTTCTCATTAATGTTCAAATAACTACCTCCGAAGTAAATGAATTCATCTATTCCCTATCATTATTGTAAAATGTAAAAATTATAATTTCTATAAAAAAATTTCTTTCTCTCGTCTACATTTCGATTGAAATAGAAGCTAAAACACACGAATTTACAACAATCAGTAAATTTTTTAATCTCCCTTAAATTGGATATACATCCTGTTTTAATTTACATATTATGGTACAATTAAAAGGGTACTAACTAAACATTTACGCTCCACACTAGTAATCTAGCAATACCAAAATCAAAATTCACATGGAATTGAGGGATGTTATGAAACAGAAATTAGCTGTTCTTCTATTCACCGGAATCATATTATCCGGATGTTCAGCTATTGCAGGAAATTCTTTAGAAACTGGAAACGGCAGTATGGAATTATTAACACCAACCATTACAACAAAAGATAATGAATTAGAAATTAAGACCGAGGGCATTGATGAAAATAAAGTGACCTTTATTTATGTTGCTAATAAAAAAGTATTGGAACAAAAAATTAATAATGGTGAATCCTACAAGCTTAACATTAAAGATATCGAACACGCTCATAGGACGGACTACAAGCCAAAAGTTCAACTTTTGCAAACAAAAGATGATGATAAAGATGGAGAAATGGTAACCTTTAAACAAGTTAGGTATACAGTTAAAAAAAATTAATTTTATAGGCATTTCATTATAAATGTAACGAACGAAAATTTACTTTTAACAGTGGGTAAATATAAGGGGTGCTAGCATGAAAAGAAGATGGATTTATTGGTGGATTGGTAACATATTTTGGATTATAGCTTTCGGGATATTGACAGCTATCATTTTGCTAAGAGAGGTTGATGGGACCGGTGTTACTCAAACACCTGAGCTGAAATTAATAGCCTTTATCGTTTTATTAATTGCATTTATATTACCAATAATTATTCAAGTTGTATGGTTACTTGTTAATTTAAGAAAGAGTAGAAAAAAATAATACATAAAAAAGAGAGGAATCTTTTTCAAACTTGATTCCTCTCTTTTACATATGGGGGTTATGCCGTGCTTTTAAAGCTGCACTACTCCCTTTTCTTTACGATGCATGTTCATCTTTCTTCTTCATTAACGCTCTCTTCTTCATCGCCTTCGTTAAATATCCGCCTTTAAATGAACGGATTTCATAAGAAGACATAAACGCTTTCGGTGCAATTTTATTAATGATTTCTAACAGTTCTTTCTCTCTAGAGCGCTTTGCAACGATATCTAAGCGATAACGTATAGAATTAATTCCTTCGCCTTCAAATACCGTAACACCAAATCCAGAGTGACGTAGTTCATCTACTAATTCATTACAACGGTCTAGTAAACTAACTTGATACGTAATATAACCAATTGCTAATTTATTCTCTATATAACCGCCTAATAAAAGTCCTGTACTAAAGCCAATGACATAGGCAACGATGTTCATCCAATTTGATAAATCTTGAAACACAATACCTAAACTGACAATGTAAATAGCTCCTTCTAACAATCCAACACCAGCAGCGGATCTTGTTTGATTCTTTACAAGCAAAATCGTACGGATTGTTAAAATTGGAACATAAATAATTTGAAGCACAAAAATAAGTAACGCTTGTAACATTGGTATCCACCTCTTTCAAAAAGTCTTTTGTCATAATAACATACATAACCTTTAGAAATCGATGGGTTTTTAAATTTTTTTACATTATTTTTCATACTATTGAAAAACAAAAAAAAGAAGCGTATTATATTTGTCGTAAAATTGATTCCTTTCATTAGCTCACTTAAACACAAAAAAGGAACCCCATTAGGCCCCTTTCATCATAGCTCTATGTTTTTCGAAGCATGTTCCCTTTGCTTCTCTTCCTCTTCCTCTTTCACTAACTGCATATTCGCATAAGCTAAATTTGCAATCATTAAAAAGTGACCACCTAAAATGCCTGTACCAAATGCCCACATTTCCATTTCATGCTCAATTTCATACATGATGATTGCTCCTAAAATGGCAGCTGCAAATCGGTTTAGAACTCCTAACCCAGGAGCCTTTTCCTTCATTACGATACTTTTTCCGAGTTTCTCCACCCTGCGAGCTAATAACCAAAGACAATAGGCGCTTACTGCTAATCCAATACCAAACCCTGTCACTTGTTTTCCAAACGGAGTAATCGTCCACATAAGTAGTAAACCACTAAAGATCACATACAATTGTAATCGATATACACGTAAGGCTTCTTGAATCAAAATATCCGCTCCTAAGTTCTCATTTTTTGTACTTTAGAAGAAAAGCAGCAACTTACACAGTTGCTGCTTTCTCTTCTTCTTGTTCTTGTTCCATCTTACGAATTTCAACACGTTTAATTTGGTAAGCGTCTTTTTCTAACACTTTAAATTCATAACCTTCCGCCTCAACGTGTTGTCCTTCTTCGATTTCATGATTTTGCATCATAATCCATCCACCGATTGTATCCACATCATCTTCTTCGATGTGTAATCCAAATAAATCTTTCACTTCTGAGATAAGCACTTTTCCATCAACAATGATATGTTGCTCGTTCACATGTTGAATTGGTGGTGCTTCATCTTCATCATATTCGTCACGGATTTCGCCGACGATTTCCTCCAAGATATCTTCAAGCGTTACAATTCCGGCTGTTCCTCCGTACTCATCATATAAAACAGCCATCGGAATTCGCTTTTTCTGCATTTGAAGTAATAAATCGTGAATTGGAGTCGTTTCCATCACTTCAATAATCGGACGCATATACGAGCGAATAGATGATAAATCTTTTTGATCCTCGGTCATATATCGAATAAAGAAATCTTTTACGTTGACCATACCGATAATATCATCTTTATCTTCTCCAAAAATCGGATAACGTGTGTATCGCTCATTTTGGATTACTTTCATGTGTTCTTCTACTGAATCTTCCAGGTAGAAACCAATGATTTCTGTTCGCGGTACCATAATCTCTTTCGCAATACGATTATCAAATTCAAAAATGTTATTTACATACTTGTATTCAGCTTGATTAATTTCGCCGCTTTCATAGCTATCTGAAAGGATAAGACGTAATTCTTCTTCTGTATGAGCTACTTCATGTTCTGAAGCTGGCTTTAAACCGAATAAACCAGTTATCACACGAGCTGAACCGTTCAATACCCAAATAAATGGATACATTACTTTATAGAACATCATTAATGGACCTGCCAATAATAACGTTACCCTTTCAGCCTTTTGAATTGCCATCGTTTTCGGAGCTAATTCCCCTACTACAACGTGTAAATACGTCATAATCATAAAAGCAAGACCAAATGTTAATACTGATGAAATAGAAGGATTTAAGTTCCATTTCTCAAATAACGGGTGTAATAACTTTTCGATTGTCGGTTCACCTAACCAACCTAATCCCATAGCTGTAACTGTAATACCTAATTGACAAGCAGATAAATATTCATCTAAATTTGTTGTTACCTTTTTCGCTGCTAAAGCACCGCGTTTTCCTTCCGCAACAAGCTGATCGATACGGCTTGAACGTATCTTTACAATCGCAAACTCTGCTGCTACGAAAAATCCAGTAAATGCGATTAAAATCGCAACCATGACTAAATTAAATATTTCCAATGAATCCCCTTAGTTAAAAAACTAAGGTGTCCACCTCCTGTATACTATAATGTTTTCTTATTTGTTTGTTAGAAAACATAGCCCGATACAAAAATTAAAGAGGTCGGATTTCACTTATTCTATAATAATAGAGCAAGTGTCTGTATTAAAGCTGTCGTTTGACCTGATAAAGATTTCGATATTTTTTCACGTTGTGAATCAGTCAATTCATCTAAAAGCGGTTTTAACTCAGTAAGCTCCACTTCTAATCGGTGAATATGGTCTGTCACTTCATTCACTTGTTTCGAAACGTGTTCATTGATACCGAGCAGCTTCTTCTTCTCCTCGATTTTCTCTTTAATCTCACAAAGCGGCATATGCATTTCTTTGCACTTCTCAATAAATTGTAATGTCTCAAATGCTGTTTCGTCGTAATAGCGATAATTAGATTGAGATCGCTCCGCTTTTAAGATACCTAGATTCGTATAATAATCAATCGTTCGTTTCGACACGTGAGCCATGAGAGCCAACTGTCCGATTCGATACACCTTCCCAACGATCTTCCCCCCTTGTTTATATTACTTACATCATACAACACATAAACTGTACAGTCAAACGTGACGGTTTATTATTCACAATTTATACACAACTTCATATATTTTCTTAAACTTATAGAATATGATTCTACTTATATAATTAAATTATTAAATTTCATTAATTACGTGCTAGCCAAATATATTTATGAAATCACCTGTTCTTTTCAAATTTTCTTATTTTAGAACATACCGTTCTATTTCTAAAAAAATAACCCAGTACAATAAACTGAAAATTAAGTTATAATATCATTATAAAATATGAAGGAGGAATGCACTCATGTACTACAACACTTCATTCGAAAACGATCAGCCTGTAGGCCGTCTATAAACTAAGACGGGCATTCATTTAGCACATACACTACGCCTCGTCTTAGGGAACTCATATTACCCTAAAAATAGACGGAGGTACTTTACATGAAACAAACAATTTTAGGAGCTATATATTTATCACTAACAGCAAGTATATGGGGTGGTATGTATGTTGTTAGCAAATACATACTCGATTTTATCCCACCACTGACACTCGTTTGGTTACGCTTTATTATCGCTTTTGTTGTTTTGTATTTCATTTTGAAAATAGCTGAGAAAAAGCAAAAGAAAAAAGCAACCATTCGCAAAAAAGATTGGCTATTATTCGCTTGGATTGGATTTATCGGCTATTTCATTTCAATCACATGCCAATTTATCGGAACAAAATTATCCGACGCTCATACAGGCTCGTTAGTTACATCAGCTACACCTGCATTTATGGTTATATTTGCAGCGCTCATTTTGAAAGAAAAACTAACTGCTCGTAGACTTTTATCTACTATAATAGCGACAATCGGTGTCATTATCGTAATCGGATGGGATATTGAAATCGGCTCCTATTTTATCGGAACAATCATTTTAGTTGGAGCCGCTATTACGTGGGCTTTACTATCTATTTATGTAAAAATCACTTCAATCCAATTTTCATCCTTAGTTATTACAACGTACGCAATTTTCTTTTCACTCTTTTTTATTACACCTTTTATGATATGGGAGCTACAAGCGGCCTCTATCGGAACAGTAAATACGTACGTAATATTAGGCGTATTATACTTAGGAATCGTCTCAACAGCAGGTGCCTTTTTCCTTTGGAATAAAGGATTAGAATTACTGGATGCAAGCATCGGTTCCTTATTTTTCTTCTTCCAACCTATCGTTGGATCGTTACTTGGTTGGTTGCTCTTAAATGAAACATTAAATAGTAACTTTTTCATTGGTGGTATTCTCATTATATGTAGCGTTTTAATTACTACTTTTGAAAAGAAATAAAAAGCAGGCAGAGATTCTTAGTCTCTGCCTGTTCGTATAATTGGATCTTGGTCGTGAAAACCAATACAAATCGGTATATTACTTTGCACTTCACTACGTACACTTATAAAACTACACAGCGTTTTAGCAATTAAATATAAAGTTATACCGATTGCTTTTTCACTTGTGTCAAAGCCATTTTCATTATACATATCCGCTAATTCTACAGACCCCGGCCCCTCAATATTATATGTCCATTCTGAAGCCCAATTATCGTCCTCTTCTTCCATTGAAACATATTCCTCACAAATATAAAGTGAAACTTTAATCAGTGGGGGCGTTCTTCATCCCCACTGATTATTAGTTGAACCAATCGGGCTTTTACGGGCAGTTGACTTCCCACGTAACTTCTTTGCTTTCGCTGAATTTTGAGGTGGGGGTCTTACTGCCCGTTAATGCGGGATAAAACTGACTATTCCACTCGTTATCAAGATCATACTCAAAATAAATCGCCTTTGCTTCTTCATTAGTAGCCATTTCTACAGCTGCATCCAAACCTACTCTAATACTTTCCTTATATGACTCTAAATCAATTGCTTTAATTCGTTCTGCATATTCTGTAGACGCCAACATGCAACAAATATCATAATACTTCGCTTCTATTTGCTCTACTGCTAACGAAAAGGCATCCTCTTGCACCTCTTCTAAATACTGAAATATATCCACACTAAATACTCCTCACTCTTTACGCACTCCAATGCGATGGACGAGACAATAATTTCGGTAATTTCGTATGTTTGTCCCCTCTAGCCGCATTAACTTGAACTTGCGTCAGGAAAATACTATTTGTAAAATCAGTCCCGCGAATATCTGCATCTCGTAAATCTGCTCCGATGAGATCTGCCCCTCGTAAGTCTGCTCCATTTAAGTTTGCCGCAATTAAATATGCTCCTCTTAAATTTGCACCTTGTAAATCTTTCTTTTTCAGATTTGCTCCCATAAGGTCTGCACCGCGG
>NZ_JAKUFY010000133.1:0-13875 GCF_022663675.1 Bacillus cereus group sp. BfR-BA-01355 | reverse complement strand
TTCTTCCTGTTTGGATTCTCGTTTATACATATGATTCATTAATAAGTCCATCTTTTCTTTTTGTAATGCATCTGTTTGAGCGGCGTGCTCGACTAACTCTTGAAGCATTTTTTCTTGAGAGCCTTCTTTTACATAAACTTGTTGCATCAATTCATCTAGTTTCTCATCCTTTAAACGATTTTGTGTAATTAGAGTAGAATTTTGATGAATAATTGCTTCATTTAATTGAGCTAGCATTTCAAGTTTCAACATGAATTCCTCAAAGTTACGTCCATCTTCCTTTTCTTTCGGTTGTATCTCTTGCTTATCTTGTATAACTGGTACAGGTGGGGCCTCTTTTTCTTTTAAAATAATCGGTATCGTTTCTGAAATATCTTCTTGTAATGTAGCAGCTCTTTCATGTATAGATTTCAATAGTTTTAAATCATCAAGTTTATAAATACGAGCATCAGCTGTTTTAGAAATCATATAGCCATGTTCCTCTAACAGTTGACTATATTTGCGGACTATATGTTTTGGGATGCCTGTTTTATTCGTGACATCTTTCGTTTTATAGGTAGCTTCCATGATATTTCCTCCCCAAAAAGTATCGTATATATCATTTCAATCTTTTATGAGGACTTCCTTTGAAAAAGAATGTCGGAAGGCTATTAGTTTTCTACAGCATTAGTGAAAAAATGAAAGTTTTTGGCGGAATGGCAAGGAATAACTAAAATAATGTCTGAAAACATATACAGGAGAAGTTTGTTATAATAACGGAGGAAAAAAGAAACTGGTAGAAACATGGAGGTATACATGAAGCAATTAAAAGGTATTATCATTTCAATTATCGCAATTCTGTCTATTTTAGTAGCAGTTTATGAAGTACTTGTGCCAGAGGAAACAAGTGTAAAGAAAACGAATACGTATGATCAAGTGTTAGAATTTCCGAAAGAACGTTATCCAGAGACAGGAAAACATATTACGGATGCTATAAAAGAAGGGCATTCAGAAGTTTGTACAATCGATCGTGGTGGTGCTGCAGATAGAAGGAAATTGTCGTTAGCACCATATCCTTCAAAAAAAGGGTATGATCGTGATGAATGGCCAATGGCGATGTGCAAGGAAGGCGGAAAAGGAGCACATATTGAATATATAAGTCCGGCGGATAACCGCGGAGCAGGCTCTTGGGTAGGGAATAAGTTAGATAAATATCCAGATGGTACGCGTGTGAAATTTGAAGTGAAGTAGTAGTTGTACATTTCATAATGAAGGAGAACGGGAACTATGGAGTTAACAATTTCTTATTCGCAATTAATGTTGATGAACTATGACGGTGAGCAGCCTTATGTAGACTGGACGGATGAAGATTTTGAAAGAGGTTATGCTGAGGCAGAGGGAACTGTTATTTTTGAAGCACTTTCTGATTATACTTGTGAAGTGAAAGTGACCCCAGGGAAACATATTGAAAAAGAAGAAGTGATTAGAACGATTACGGTTCCTTTTACAGTTGAAAATGAAAGTATCGTTATAACGAGTATTCTTTCAAATAAATTTCAAATACCTATTCCAAATGGTGAGTATACAGTGGTCTTACAAGCAATTCCTCTTGAAGAGCCAACGGATGATGAATTATATAAAATACAATACGAATTCTTTTTTGAAAGTAAAGAATAAAAAATGGGTTATCCTCAATAAGGATAACCCATTTTCGTTATGCGTTTGTTTTTAGCAGGGAGCGAGCATCTTTTGCTGCTTGCACCATGTGCTCTAAAGCTGGAATAACTTCTTCTGTTCTTCTCGTTTTTAAACCACAATCAGGATTAATCCAGAAATATTTAGGATCGCATACTTCTAAAGATTGTTCTACGATTTTATACATTTCATCTTTACTCGGTACACGTGGGCTATGAATATCATATACACCTAGACCGATGCCTTTTTCATATGTTGTATGTTTTAATGTATCAATAAATTCACCGTGACTTCTTGATGTTTCGATAGAAATCACATCTGCATCTAATGCGCGAATCGCATCAACAATATCTTCGAAGTTACTGTAACACATATGAGTATGAATTTGTGTTTCATTTGCTACAGAAGAAGTTGCTAAAAGGAAGGATTGAACTGCCCATGTAATATAAGCGTCCCAATCTTTTTCTTTTAGTGGCATTCCTTCACGAAGTGCTGGCTCATCGACTTGGATTACTCGAATTCCGGAAGATTCAAGTAGTTCAATTTCGTGACGAAGAGCTAATGCAATTTGATACGAAACTTCTTTTCTTGGAATGTCATTTCGAACGAAGGACCAATTTAAAATTGTAACAGGTCCAGTTAACATTCCTTTTACAACTTTCTCTGTTAAGCTTTGTGCATAAACAGTTTCCTTAATAGTCATTCCGTTAATAAAGGCTACATCACCATAAATAACAGGTGGTTTTACGCAGCGGGAACCGTATGATTGTACCCAACCGTTTTTAGTGAATGAGAAACCAGCAAGACGCTCACCGAAATATTCGACCATGTCAGTTCTTTCAAACTCACCATGTACAAGGACATCAAGACCAATTTCTTCTTGGTAACGAATCCATTTTTCTGTCTCTTTTTCAATAAATTTTTCATATTGTTCATTTGAAATAACACCGTTACGCCATTCTTTTCGCGTTTGACGAACTTCAGTTGTTTGCGGGAAGCTACCGATAGTTGTTGTTGGTAACAATGGTAACTCTAGGGCAACTTGTTGTAATTCGTATCGCTTTTCAAATGGAAGAGGACGTGAAAAATCTTCTTCTTTTAGTGCTGTTCGTGCTGCTTTGACATCTTCACGGTTACGTACAGCAGATGAACGAATTGTATGATGTACATTTCGATATGTTTCCAGCTCATTACTAATACTTTCTGTACCTTTAGTGAGAGCAGAATGAATAAGAACTAACTCTTCTAATTTTTGATTTGCAAATGCTAACGCATCAAATAGCTCAGTCGATAAGTGAGTTTCTTCTGTTTTATCGATTGGTGTATGCAATAAGCTACAAGAAGGCTGAACAATGAAGTCTTTCGTTTGGACTTGTTTTTGTAGCGTTGTAAATAACGTAAGAACTTCATCAAGGTCAGCTCTCCAAATGTTACGGCCATCTATACAACCGACAGCTAAAGTTTTATCAGCTGGGAATCCATATTTTGAAATAGCATGTAGATTACCTTCTTTACCATGAACGAAATCTAATCCAATACCGGATACAGGGAATGTAATAATTTCTTCATAGTTTTCTTCTACACTATCAAAATATGTTTGTAAAAGAAGGTTCGCATTTGGAACTTCTTTACGAATAGCTTCATAAATTTCTTTTGCTTGTTGAACTTCTTCTTTCGTTAAAGAAGCGAAAATCGGTTCATCAACTTGAATGACTTGTGCACCAGCTGCATGTAGTTCTGAAAGCAGTTGTACGTATGGTGCAACTAATTGTTTTAAAATCGTAGCGAATTGTTCTTGTGTATAACCTTTAGCTAATTTTAAGAAAGTATATGGTCCTAAAATAACAGGTTTTCCATCTACTCCTAATTCTTGTTTTGCCTCTTCGTATAAGCGAAGTGGACGATTATCTTTTAAAGAGATTTGTAATCCCTCTTCATATTCAGGAACGATATAATGATAGTTTGTGTTAAACCATTTTGTCATTTCAGAAGCTACGTGATCTTTAGAGCCACGCGCCATTGCGAAATATACATCAAGGTAAGATGTAAACTCAGAAAAACGTGATGGGATAAATCCTAGCATATAAGCAGTATCCAAAACGTGATCATAATATGTAAAGTCGCCAATTGGAATGAGTTCAATCCCTTTTTCTTGCTGTACTTTTACGTGTTGAAGGCGAATTTCTTTCATTGTTGTTAAAAATTGTTCTTCATCGATTTTATTGGACCAAAAAGCTTCCAATGTTTTTTTCCACTCTCGTTGTAGTCCGATACGTGGATAACCTAAGTTACTTGTTTGAATTGCCATTTTAAATTCCTCCCTAATTGAAAGTAAGCATTTCCGTTTACTAGGAAATACCTATAACAAAAAGTACAAAGACATAGAAAATAAGCCTTCCTTTTTGTTTTAACACCTCATCATCATCCGTGAATCTATCAGTGTTGTTAAAACAGGCAGGTCTCCTGACTTATGCTTCATATAATTTCTTTCACCTTCCCGTTTTCACAGTGGCACTAAAAAGAAATCTCAGCATTTACAGTGGCGGGACCGTGTTGGAGTTTCACCAAGCTTCCCTTTTAAACACGAAACGAAACTTTCGTGTACCTATTTTCCTTTTGAAAGGAATTTAACAAGCGATATGATATTGAAACAAATTCTAACACAATTTTTGGAATTTTGTCTACTGTTTTAAAATAAGAAAATTCCAAAGTTTTTATTTCTTATTATTCTGACTTTTACATTCTGAAGTAACTAATAATATTACATTATAAAAAGAGAAATTGAGCTATGAAAGAAGTAGGGATGTCTTCTTTCATAGCTCAATTTTCATCTATAGCAACTTCTGAAAGCCGGCCTGCTATAGCATCTTTAAGGAGGGTGTTTAGCCATTGTAGTTCAACTGTAATATGCTCAATTACACTTTGTAAAATATATAGTTGTGCACGTGGAACTTTTCCTTTATTACAATCATATATCGTTTGCATAGTATATAAATATTGAAGAGTATCGTTTTTCTTTTTTTCTAAAATAGGAACTAATTCGTGATCATTGCTAAAGTGAGCGAAAGATAAGGCTGAATAAATAGGTTTATATATTTGGTTTTTTGCTTCGAATTGTTTTAATAGTAAAGTGTGGAATAGTTTTTTGCCTTCTTCTGTTATATGAAAAATCGTTTTGTCAGGTCGATTTGTGTCTCTAATTACATTTGTAATATGAATTGCGCCTTGCTTTTCTAATTGCTCGAAGGCGTAATAAAGTGATCCTTTAGCATATTTAATGTAACAATCCATTTGTCGTTCTTTCATAATATGCTGCACTTCATATGGATGTTTATCTCCTTCGAGTAGCAAGCCGAGAATGACTAATTTCATGCTCATGCTGTCTCAACTCCTGTATATAAAAACTTTATCCGGCATTAACGGGCAGTAAGACACCCATCCAAAAATTCAGCGGAACCAAAGAAGTTAGGTGGGGGGCGGGCTGTCCGTAAAAGCCCGATTGGTTCAATTAATAATCAGTGGGGGATGAACAAAACCGCCACTGATTAAAGATTAACTTTATACATATTATAAACGGCATATCCTTTTTCATAAAGGGATATGCCGCTTCTTTTTTATATTAACTGACTTGCTTTTGTTTTTCTTTCTTTTTAGGGCCTGTAAAGAGGCGTTCATTTCCCATAAGTAAAATACAAATAATACTTAGTACAGCCGGAATAAGTGCCCAGAAGAATGTGTTCGCAATAGATGTAGCGAGAGCTTCTTTAATACCCGCTAATATTTCAGCAGGAATTTTTGCGGTAGCGCCTGGCGATAATAAGAAACTTGTGTCTCCACCTTTTGGAGCTAATTTTGCTAGTTCAGGGGGGAACACAGAGTTTAGTTTATCTGTAAAAATATGATTTTGAATTGTACCGAAAATCGTTACACCAAGAGTCATACCGAGTGATCGGAAGAATGAGTTTGTTGATGTTGCCGAACCACGGTCTCGCATTTCTAATTTGTGAATAGAAGACATACTTAATACTGAGAATGAGAAGCCAACACCAAGCCCAGCGAGAATCATAAATAGTGTTACGAGTAAACGAGGTGTATCCATTGTTAAAGTACTTAATAAATAAATACCAAGAACGAAGAAGACGCCAGATACCATCATAATGTTACGATAGCTTGTTCGAGAAGCTAATTGTCCTCCTGTTTGACTTCCAATTACAGAACCAACCATCATTGGTGTTAAAATTAATCCGGCATTAGAGGCGGAACCTCCAAGAACGCCTTGAATGAAGATTGGAATATAAACTGTACAGATAATAAAAGCGGCACCATAGAAAAAGGCAACTCCTTGACTAGCTGCGAATAAAGGTTTTTTAAATAGATGGAACGAAATAATAGGCTCGGTTGCTTTTCGTTCTACAAAGAAGAAAATAATAAGCGTAATAACTACTGTTGTAAATAAGCCAATAATTACAGTGGAATTCCAGGCATATTCCTTACCACCAAGTTCTAATGCGAACATTAAGCAAACGATACTTATGACAAGTGTAATAGCACCAGCCCAATCAATTTTTTGTTTTCTAAATTCTAGAGACTCACTGTAGTATTTAGTAATGAAGAAAAAGGAGATAAGTCCTAATGGAATATTGATATAGAAGACCCAATGCCAACTTATATAGTCTGTAATATAAGCGCCTAATAAAGGACCGAATACACTAGAGGTCCCGAAAACAGCACCGAATAGTCCTGTCATCTTCCCACGTTTTTCTGGTGGGAAGATATCGTACATAATTGTGAAGGCGATAGGCATAAGGGCACCACCACCGATACCTTGAATAGCTCTATAAATACTTAATTGCTCAATACTTGAAGCTGTTCCGCAGAGCGCAGAACCGAATAAGAAAAGAATGAGGCCACCAATATAAAAACGTTTCCGCCCGTACATATCAGAAAGTTTCCCGAAGATAGGCATCCCTGCCATTGTTGCTACCATATAAGCTGATGTGACCCAAACAAACTTATCAAATCCTCCTAAGTCTCCAACAATTGTTGCCATTGCGGTTGCAACGATTGTATTGTCCATTGCGGCCATTAATATACCAAGCAGTAAACCAGCAACAACAAATTTTGTCTTGTTGGCGTCTTTTTTTAATGGTTGAGTTTCCAAATATAACCCTCCTTTAGAAATAAGTAAACTATATTAAGTTTTGAGTGCAGTGGATAAAAAATTTAAATGTATAGGTGATTTTAATTTCTTTTCCATAAGTGCACTGATATGCCATAAAGAATATTATAGTCAAATTTGACTATAAGGCAAACTTTTTCTTCCGTCAAAATATTCTTTCGTATGAGTAGAGAACGAGTGAGCCATATTGAATATTGCCATAAAGTAAATTGTAAAAAAATTTCATTAAGAACACCTTCTGTTAATAGATGAAAAATGGTTTTTTCTTCATATTGTCGAATAGGATAAAAGGAAGAGAAATATTAAACATTGCTTGTAGTAAGCTTTAGTAATTTGGGGAATTCATTGTGTGTATGATACATCTGAAATGAGGTGAATATATATTATGAAAATATGGGGACGAATTTCGGATACAGGAAAGTATTCAATACCGCTACAACCAGTATTGTGGATTGACGGATCGAAAAAGGAAAATGAATTTCCTCAAGTAGCCGTTACATTAAAAATTGGTAGTATGTATACAGAACAATTTTCGTATGAATTGACCTACGATGTAAACGACATACTTATTATGAGAATTGAAGTGGAAAATAAAGGGGTAGAAATGATTTCGAGAGTTATTGTAAGTCATATGATTCGAGATTACTTTGCTTATATTCCTAATTCTTTAAAAGTTGATAAGGGGATAAGTGAGTTTTTATTCCAGCTTGTAAGGTGGCGAATTGATGATTTGTTACCGAATGAAAAGGTGGAACTACGTTGTAAAATAAAAGCTAATAAAGATAAAGCTCTTAAACAAGCATTCTTTCAGGCTACATATACATTTCAAGATAAAGAGATATCATATGGTCCACTGCAAACAAATGAAGTTGTTGTGCGTCAATAATAAAAAGGAACCTGTACAAAAGGTTCCTTTTTTTAGTGAAGGTTGTGTTTTTTGAGTATTTTCTTTTGCTCTATTCCTTTTTTTCCTACATAGTTATTTTTGTAGCCAAAGTATAGAATAAATAAAAATGAAACAACATTAACAATAGCGTCAATTTGATCGTTTGTAATAAAGTGTATGCCGAAAGAGGTAAATAATAATTTTAATGATAATAGAAAACCAGCTAGTAACCGCATAGCATCTGATAGATTCTCTTTTTGTAGCATATAGATTACTCCTTTCTATAAAAGTTATATATTATATATATGAAATAGAGTAGAAAAGGTATACAAGCTTAAGCAGAAATGTACATTGGATATGTACATTTTTTATTTGGTAGAAAAACATTATTGATATAGAAACATATATTGGTATAAAAGGGGGAGAAGTATGAAACATAAAGGGAAAATTAGTGGATTATTATTTGGAAATACAGTGGCAGTTACAGAATGGATTGCACTTCAGGATGTAATTGCAAAACTGGATTCACGATCATTTTATACCGTCTTTATTATTTATATATTGCAAATGATACTAAGTTATTATTTTGGACATTGGTACGATAAAAGAGCGAACAAGCGTATGAATGAAGAAGTAGGAGGAATGGCAAGCAACGATTTTGTTGTTGATTTTTTTGGGAAAGTAGCCGCTTTATCTGAAAGAGCTTCCCGTAATATTACAGTTTACATTCTTTCTGTAAAAGAATGGGAAGGATTAAAAGACACGTTGCAAGAAAAAAAATTGGGAGTGTTAGTACAAAAATTAGAGAGTACCATTGTAAAGTCAATTCGGAAGGGAGATGTTGTTACAAAGTGGGATGAAAATAAGTATGTTATTGTAGCAATTGATAATGGTCATGAAACATCAACAATAACAAACAGATTAATGAAAAATATTGAAAGTGAAATAGAAGGTGATTTACTCAGTGTCACTCTTTTATTTGGAGCAGCTAGCTATCCAGTAGAAGGAAAAACGTTTGAAGAACTGTTGAGAAAGTCGCAAAATCAATTGTACCAGTATAGAAATTTGCAAGAAAATGAGTGAAGCTTTGATTTGAAGATATTTGATAGGAAGAAGTTTTATTTGTAACATTTTTTTGACTTTTATTACAAAAAAACGCTACTTTTGTAATAAAAGTCTTTAAAAATATATGAAATAAGCATATAATTATGATGGTAGTGTCAATGCAATTTGCACAATGTGTTTTATTTTAAAAGTGTAGAGGAAAGCAAGCTCTACACTTTTCCTTTTTAGGAAATGAAAAGAATATTTGTAAGTTGTTGCGAGATATCGATTGTACTGTGTAAAATGAACAAAGAGATTATTTGATAGAAAGCTGGAAAGGGAATGATAGACGTGAGAGCGGAACAATCACCTTTTATCAGGTGAACTATTATAGTCTTATTAAGACTGAGGTGAAATTCTGTGGCCATTAAGGTAATACATAGTGTGAACAGATTTTAAAGAACACGAAGTACTATACTTAAAGATGGATATGGAACTGCTAAATACTTCAAAAAGAATAATGTAATATTAAGTAATAATTTGTACAAACAATATTAATGATCTTCGTAAAAAAGATGCGAGTGTATAGAACAATTACATATTTTATAACTTTTTTATATTACACGATGGTCGTTTATAAGTAGGAGGAAGAGATGTTGAAATATAGTAAATTAGCAATTATAACTGCATTATCAATGACTTTATTAGCCGGTTGTTTTGGACCGAAACCAGAAGAAGAATTATATGTAGCGTTTGAAAACGCTGCTAAACAAGAAAAAACAATGTTTGAAGATGCAAAAAAACTTGAGACTTTAGAGAAAGAAGGACAAGAATTATATAACCAGATTGTGCAAGAAGGAAAAGATAATAATCAAACTGTTAAAGAAAAACTGAATCAAGCAGCAAAGAATACAACTGAACGAGAAAAAGTACTTACAAAAGAAAAAGAGGCCTTAAATAAAGCGCAAGAAGAAGTGAAGTCAGCTGATAAGTATGTGAAGAAAATTGAAGATAATAAGTTGAAAGATCAAGCTGATAAAGTGAAAAGCATGTATGAGAAACGACACGATTCATTTAATAAAATGTATGACAGCTATAATAAATCTTTAAAACAAGAAAAAGAGTTATATACAATGTTACAAGATAAAGGTACTAAATTAAAAGATATTAGTGAAAAAGTAAAAGTAGTAAATCAATCTTATAAGGATATTGAGTCAGAAAAAGATAAATTTAATGAGTTCACAAAGTCTTATAATACAGAAAAAGTAGCTTTTTATAAACAAGCAAATATTAAAATTAAAGAAGAGAAAAAATAAAACAGTTTGGCCTACACTTGGCCAAACTGTTTTATTTTTTTGTATAAGTACGACTATACCATGGAACCGGTTCACTTAATTTTTTTTCTTGTTTCAATGCTTCAGGCCCAATATAATCTTGAAGTGTTTTTTTTGCTACTGTTAAAGATAAGGTTGTTTTCGGATTTCGATAGGAGGATTCAAGATGACCAAGATGCGGTAGAATTCGAAAATCTTCTTTCGTAGGAGGGATGTGGAAAAAATAATCGCCTAAACGTATAAGGACATCAGATTGTTGTTGGCTAAAACGTGGGTTTCTAGAAAAGTGTAATCCTTCTTTAATTGCTTTTTTTTCGGCAATCAAACGCTCTAAAGCTGTCTTTTTTAACCAGTATAAATATTTAGGATTAGTAGCTGCTTTAGCATGACGATTCACAACGAAAATAGATTGAGCTAGTCGATTAATAGAATGTTGGTTTTGTAATTGAGATTGTGGTTGTGAAGGTTTCATATTGAATCTCCTTTCAATTTTTCATTATTATAGCATAAATAAAATAGGTTTTTATTATATGCAAAAAGTGATTGTATATATTTTCAATATTAAAGCAATATTGTTACAAAAAACAACTATTTTGTATAATAGTAATAGAATATGTTTTTGAAATTTGATAATGAAAGAGTGAGAAGTTTGAAAGAAATATTAAAACAACAGTATGCCATTATAGATATTGGATCTAATACAATGCGTTTAGTTATTTATGAAAAGCAAAATGGAGGTTTTTATAAAGAGATTGAAAATACGAAAGTGGTTGCTAGGTTAAGGAATTACTTAATTGATGGTGTGTTGAATGAAGAGGGAATAGAAGTATTATTACAGACATTATTTCAATTTCAAGAAAGTACAAGGTTCCATCAGTTGCATCATGTACTTTGTGTTGCAACAGCAACAATTAGACAGTCTGAGAATCAAGAGGAAATTAAAAAGCTTATTGAAGGACAAACGGACTTTACTCTTAGAGTATTATCAGAATATGAGGAAGCGCGTTACGGATACTTGGCGGTTATGAATTCTACATCGTTTTCAGAAGGAATAACGGTAGATATTGGTGGGGGAAGTACGGAAGTTACATACTTTAGAAATAGAGAGATTTTAGAGTACCATAGTTTTCCTTTTGGGGCACTTTCTTTAAAGCAACAATTTATTAAAGGTGATATTCCTACTAAAGATGAGTTAGAGGGAATGCAACAGTATTTAGAATTTCAATTTCAAACGTTACCATGGTTCATCAATAAGAAATTGCCTCTTATTGCAATTGGTGGTAGTGCGAGGAACTTAGTAAAAATCCATCAAAATTTAATATGTTATCCTATAGCAGGATTACATTTATACAAGATGAAAGAAGAAGATATTGAAAATGTAAAAGATGAGTTGGAAAAATTGTCGTTCATAGAACTTCAGAAATTGGAAGGATTGGCAAAAGATCGAGCGGATACGATTATTCCAGCGGTTGAAGTATTTCATACACTTGTTAATGTTATAGAGGCACCGGCATTTGTATTAAGTAGAAAAGGATTAAGAGAAGGTGTTTTCTATGAAGAGTTGACAAAAAATTTGGGGATTTCATATTATCCGAACGTAGTTGAAGAAAGTTTGCATTTACTATCACATGAATACGAAATGGACATGGAATTTGTTATTCAACTTATTAAACATGGAAGACTAATTTGCAAACAACTTGAGGAAATAGGGCTTATTTCTATGTCAGTAAAAGACTGGGAAGTATTCCATCAAGCAGCGAAAGTATTTAATATAGGCAAATATATAGACGAAGAAGCGAGCCGTTTACATACGTTTTATTTATTGGCGAATAAGACAATTGATGGCATGATGCATAAAGATAGAGTGAGGTTAGCGCTTATTGCATCTTATAAATCAAAAATGCTATTTAAACAACATTTATCTCCATTTGAAGGTTGGTTTGATAAAAGTGAACAAAAAAAAATCCGCCTATTAGGAGCTGTTTTACAATTTTCAGCTGCTTTAAATGCAAGGCAACGATCGCTTGTTGAAACCATATCTATAACAGAAAGCAAAGAGGCATTAACGTTTAAAGTTTTATGTGAACAGTCTGCATTAGCAGAAAAAGTGCAAGCTGAAAAACAAAAAAAACAGTTAGAAAGAGTATTAAAAACGAATATTAACTTGTTATTTGAACTAAAACATTAGGTCGTACGGATGTCTTTACGAAAAATTTACACTTTGTAATATTGTAATTTGATAAAATAAAATTAACTAAATTATAGTAAAAAAGTTTCAAGGGGAAGTGTGAAGAGAATGGAATTATCGAAGGGGAATGCAGTAAATTTAAATGATACAGCTTATTACAATAATCGAGAGTTAAGCTGGCTAGCATTTAATGAACGTGTACTACAAGAAGCGCAAGATGGAAAAAATCCACTTTTGGAAAGATTGAAATTTATTAGTATTTTTAGTTCGAATTTAGATGAATTCTTTATGGTACGTGTAGCGGGATTAAAGGATCAAGTGAGTGCTGGATTTAATCAGCCAGAAAATAAAGCTGGCTTAACACCAAAAAAGCAACTAAATAAAATTGCGATAAAAGCCCATGAACTAATGACAGTACAATATGATACATTTAAAAATTATGTATTGCCAGCGCTTGAGTTAGAGGGAATTGAACGTTTAACATTCCATGATTTGACGAAAGAGCAGCGAGAATTTATAGAAGAGTATTTTGATGAGCAAATTTTTCCGGTGTTAACCCCTGTAGCTATTGATGCATATCGCCCATTTCCAATGTTATTAAATAAAAGTTTGAATTTAGCTACTCTTTTATATGATGAGAAGCAAGCGGAGGAAGAGAATCGGACGAAGCTAGGAATTGTACAAGTTCCTTCATTACTTGAGCGCTTCATATTTTTACCGAGCGAAGGGCAAAAGCATAAATTTATTTTATTAGAAGACGTAATTAGTAGCTTTACTCATAAATTATTTACGGGATATACAGTATCATCTGTTACTCGTTTCCGTATTACACGCAATGCAGATTTAACGATTCATGAAGAAGGTGCGAGAGATTTATTAAAGGTAATTGAAAAAGAATTAAAAAAACGTAAGTGGGGGGGGGCTGTACGTTTAGAAGTTGGGAAAGAACACATTGATGAAAGAGTATTAGCGTTATTATATGAGGTTCTGGAAGTAAAAGATGAAGATGTATATATAATGGATGGGCCATTAGATTTAACATGTTTGTTTTCTTTATATAAAAAACTAGCTCCTTTATATGAACATCTTGTATATCCGGCTCTTATTCCGCAACCGCCTCAAGATTTAGGTGATGAAGAAGATGTATTTGAAAAAGCAATTGAGCATGATATTTTATTACATCATCCTTTTGAATCATTTCAGCCGGTAGTTGATTTTGTCCGTGATGCGGCAGACGATCCGAATGTACTTGCGATTAAACAAACGTTATATCGAGTAAGTGGTGATTCACCAATTATTCAGGCGTTAAAGATAGCGGCTGAAAAGGGAAAACAAGTGACGGTATTAGTTGAATTAAAGGCAAGATTTGATGAAGAAAACAATGTTCATTGGGCTAAAGAATTGGAACAGGCAGGCTGTCATGTTATTTACGGTGTAAGTCACTTGAAAACACATAGTAAAATTACGTTAGTTGTAAGAAGAAAAAACGGAAAAATTGAAAGGTTCGTACATCTTGGAACTGGAAACTATAATGATGCAACAGCGAAGTTATATACTGATTTTGGATATA
>NZ_JAKUFY010000132.1:0-14348 GCF_022663675.1 Bacillus cereus group sp. BfR-BA-01355 | reverse complement strand
AATTCATATCCTTTCGGTGCTTCTACTTCTTTTAATGTATAGCTTCCAACTGGAAGTTGTTTCGATAAGGCTTCACCTTTATCATCTGTAACAATTGTTTCCACAACTTTCCCATCTTTATCGATAACATCAAATTTTGCACCTGGTAGAAGTTGACCAGATTCACTATCTTTTTTCAATAATTTAAATTGGCCATTCTCTACTTTTCTCGTATTCTTCATAACAAGTTCAATTACGTTTGTATTATCAATTGTTACTTTGACTGGTGTATCAACTTTTATATATCCTTCTGGTGCATTTATTTCTTTTACAAAATAGTCACCAAGTGGTAAATCTTTAACTTCCGCAATACCCTTTTCGTTTGTTGTAACAGTAGCCACAACGTTATTATCTTTGTCTATAACATCAAATTTTGCGTCTTTTAAAACAATGTTTTCATCGTTTTCATCAACTTTTTTAATTTGTAAATGTCCTTTTTCAGTTGCTGGCTTATTCCACTTTGGCCAGTTAAATTTAAAGTTATGAACCTCAAAACCATCTCTTTGGTGTAATCCTCCAACATAGGCTTGTCCATTAATAGAACCACCTTTTGTTTCTACAACTGCATTAGGTGCAAACACACTACCTACTACACCATAACCTTTAGTTGTTATCTTTGTAGCATTAGGAAATACCCAAATTACCTTACTAGCTAATTCAGTAAAAGATGAATTAGGATCGTATGCTTGAGATGTATTAATTAAATCCGTCGCCATCCCAGTATTTCTTGTATCATACAAAATTGCACCGCCACCAAAACTCACTTCTTCTGCATCTGAATAAATAACAATAAAGTCTTTATTCTCTACATTCGGAAGAAAAACGTCTTTTACATCAAATGTTTTCTTTCCAGTTTGGCCTGAAGAGACATAAATATTAGGGTTATTTACATCTTCACCGATGCCAAAGCTCATATTAGGTTTTGGCTTATCAGTCTGTAGTTTACTTGCATCCCCGATTACACCATCAACGTCTTTTCTAAATTCTTTAAACTTAGCATCAATCTCCGCTTGCTCTTTATAAGAGATACGGTCATATGATGTTTTCATTGCGCCATCTGGGTCACCGTCTTTTGTCATCGCCACTGTTCCATCTTGAATAATTACTTGTCCTGCTCCCGCTTTCGTAAATTGACCGCCTAGTAATAATGATGGATATCCTTCATCTACCCAAGTTGCTCCAGCTAAGTTATTTGCTCCAGTTGCAGCCGCTACGACTGTATAACTTGATGCATTCATATTTTTCTGAACAGCCATCGCACCTTCAATATCCGCACTCGTTGCACTATGATCTCCAAAAATGATAGCGTTGTAATAAGATACATCACCTAAACCTTTTAATTCTGTTGTAGCTGCCTCTGCTTTAAATGGTAAGTGGATTAAAAAATTCATACATATTAGTAATACAACTATTAAACTACTACTTAACTTTTTAATTTTTTGATTAAATGATTTCCTCAAGAAATTCATTCCCCCTTTTAAACTTCCTAAAACCACAAAAAGAAGTACATATCATATGTACCAAACCTTACTCACATTAACTTAAAATAATCCATTTAAATAAAACAAAGAAACACTACAACTACTTAATAAGATTGCTACAATTCATTTTTGAAATAATACGTGAACTAAACTGTCATGCGGAAATACTTTTACGTATGGGAGCCCAATAAAATTAATCTGAAGAATATTTCATGTGGTGTAACTATTTTGGCAACATCATTCACTTTACATTAGTTTTCTAAAGGATTCAAGTGAATTGTATAGATTTCATACACAATTCATATTTTAAAACGCTTTCACTGTTTTTAATAAGATAAACAAAAAAACGTAGCCAAAAAGCTACGTTTTTCTGTCATCGTTTCGGTGTATTTTTATGATTCTTCAAAAACGGAAGCGGGAATTGCTTACGGAAATGCTCTTTAATCATATACTCTACGCCGTTTTCACTATTTGAACGTGTGATCCAATCTGCTGCTTGCTTTAACTCTACAGGCGCGTTCCCCATCGCTACCCCAAGTCCCACGTTTTCAATAACTTCTAAATCTTCCATACTATCTCCAATCGCAACCATTTCATTTAGCGAAATATTTAAATGCTCTCCAAGCAATTGTAATCCACGTAACTTCGATACATTTTGCGGCAAGATTTCTATTCGTTTTGAATCACATTCAACATACTCTACATCTTGGAACGCTTTTCTTAATGTATTTAGTCCGCGTTCTTTTTCACCTTTACTTTGGAAAATAACATCAATTTTTGGCGCCGCTACCGGATGGTCACGAAGCGCGTCACCTAACGAATCTACAAATTGAACTGGATAAAATAACGGATCTGCACTTGATAATACAGTGCGCGCAATTAAGTTTGGTGTATTTCTCTCACGATTTCCTATCGAAAACCGTTCATGAGAAATACGTACGTTACAATCAAAGTGCTCTAACACTTGCACAATGTTAAAAGTCTTCTCTTCAGATAATCTTCTTTGAACGTACGGCTTATCTAACGTTGCTGAAACGAAAGCACCACCATGTGTCACTAATATAGAATCTAATTTTAACGCCTTTGCTACTTTATGAGCGGATTGAAAATTACGGCTCGTAAATAACGTAACGTATACATCTTTTCTTTTCACAAATTCAATTGTTTCTCTTAATCCTTTTGCAATTTTTCCATTGTTGTATAGTAGTGTCCCATCTATATTAAGAGCTAGTAAGCGATAAATCATGTCGCACTCCCCCTCTTCGCTGTTGTACTCTATCCATAATTTATGAAATAAATGTAACAAATAGAACGAGTTAGAATTACTACTGAAAATTTGGTTTACTATATACATATACACTTAGCAAAGGAGATAGTACAATGCAGGCACCTCCTTCTTTTTATGAAGGCGATACGTTAGAAGTCGCAAAAAAATTACTCGGACAAAAACTTGTTCATATTGTAGACGGAATAAAGCGAAGCGGAATCATTGTAGAAGTAGAAGCATATAAAGGCCCAGATAATAAGGCCGCACATAGTTACGGCGGTAGACGGACAGATCGCACAGAAGTTATGTTTGGCGCACCAGGGCATGCTTACGTATATTTGATTTACGGTATGTATCATTGTTTTAACGTTATTACAGCACCAGTGGGCACCCCGCAAGGTGTTCTCATTCGAGCCCTTGAGCCGGTAGATGGAATAGAAGAAATAAAACTAGCGCGCTACAATAAGACCGAAATTACAAAAGCGCAGTACAAAAATTTAACGAACGGTCCTGGCAAACTATGCCGTGCCCTCGGAATTACTTTAGAAGAACGCGGTGTATCGTTACAAAGTGATACGTTACATATTGAATTAGTTCCAAAAGAAGAACACATATCATCACAATATAAAATAACAGCAGGACCTCGTATTAATATCGACTATGCAGAAGAAGCTGTACATTATCCCTGGCGTTTTTATTATGAGGGACATCCGTTTGTTTCAAAGAAATAAGCGATATCAACGGTTCGACAAGAAATATCGATTTATCGACAAATAATAACATTACGAATAAAAGAAGACTGTTCCAAAATGGAACAGTCTTTCCCTCTTACTCTGCACCTTCCGCAGTTGCAATATTATCCTCTAAGTTTTCTCTTGATAATTCAGCCGCCATAAAATCAGCTGTTTCTGGAAGTGCTAAATGCATATGAGCTTTTTGACAAATTTGGATCGTACAGTTTTCTATAACATAGTCGAAAACATGTCCACCTCCGCTTCTTTCATCATCAATATAATGTAAGTGGAATCCAGCTACACCAATACCTTGCGCATAATCTGGTGTCCAAAATCCAGCAAGCGTACCTTCTGTATTTTCAAATGAAAAGATTGGTTGTGATTTCGTCACTTCAACGAGCGGTGTATACGGTTTTTCTTGTCTTGGAACAGTTCTCGTCCTTACTTCACGGAACGTACCGTCCATTCGAATACCGTAAAATAAGTTTTTACTTGGCATTAATTCATGTAATAATGCTTCAACTTCTTCACGATTCATCGGATGCTCTACCGTATAACTCATTTCTTTTTCAAAAAACGTTACAGTCGCAAATGGCGTTGTTTCTTCTGGCTCTACTTTTTCCGCTGAACCGTCTGAACGTAAATGATAAAATTCATTATCAAATGCAATCATTTCACCATCTAATTGATCAAATGTGCCGATGCCGAAATCACCATGTTTTTTCAAATCTTCAAAGCTAATCACACCATCATATATACCATCTAATAGCGCAAGCATTGTAGATGTTTGATATACTTCATTACTCATTTTCGTTTTTTTTGCATCAATATCAATTAATTGCGCAACAGTCATCTCAAATCTGCCTCCATTAGTTTAATTGGTTTGGTAATAATTTTTCGCTTAATTTAATGTTGTCACGATAGTCAATTGGAATATCAATAATGACAGGACCATCTGCTGCTAATGCTTCTTTTAATACCCCTTCTAATTCATCAGGCGTGTTAACACGAAGACCTAACGCTCCGAAACTTTCCGCATATTTCACAAGATCAACATCACCAAACTCTGTAGCTGATGTTCTACCGTATTTCATCATTTGTTGGAATGCAACCATATCATATGTGCCGTCTCTCCAAACAAGATGGACGATTGGAGAATTTAAACGTACCGCCGTTTCTAACTCCATCGCTGAGAATAAGAAACCACCGTCACCTGATACGGAAACTACTTTTTTACCTGGTTCTACTAAAGTAGCTGCGATTGCCCAAGGAAGTGCAACACCTAACGTTTGCATACCGTTACTAAATAATAATCTACGTGGTTCATAAGAACGGAAACATCTCGCCATCCAAATAGAATGGGAACCGATGTCACATGTAACAGTTGTATCGTCACTAATTAAAGAACGAAGTGTACGAATCACTTGAAGTGGATGCGTAACACCCTCCGAAGCACGGTTCGGAACTTCTGCTTGTTCTGATAATTTCGCGCGTAATCGTTCTAATACCGCTTCTGATTTCGTACTTAATACAAGTTTCGGTAATTTCTCCGCGATGCTATTTACCGTTAAGGCAATATCACCAATTAATTCACGCTCTGGTTGGTAATCATGGTCGATATCTGCTTGATGGTCGTCAAGATGAATAATCGTTCTGTCGCCAAGTTTATTCCAGAATTTTGGATCATACTCGATTGGATCATAACCGATAGAAATAACAAGGTCTGCTTCTTCTAGTAAAATATCACCTGGTTGGTTACGGAATAATCCAACGCGGCCGAAGAAATGATCTTCTAACTCACGTGAAATCGCACCAGCTGCTTGATATGTTTCAACAACAGGAAGTTCTGTATCCGCAATTAATTTACGAACAGCTTTCGTCACTTCATTTGTGCTCGCTCTCATACCAAGTAGAATAACTGGTAATTTCGCTGATTTTATTTTTTCTACTACATATGTAATATCATGTGTGGGAGCGATTCCAAGCTGTGGCTTAGAAAGCGCACCGATAGACTCTACAGTTGTTTCCGCAGTCATAACGTCTTGCGGAAGACTTACTAAAGTAGCTCCCGGATTTGTGGAAGTCGCACTTCGAAATGCATTACTAAGTGCTTCTGGCACATTATCAGGATGCTCTACTTCTACGCTATATTTTGTGATTGGTTCGAATAGTGCAGCATTATCCATAGATTGATGCGTACGTTTTAATCGATCCGTACGCGGTACTGCACCAGCTAAAGCAACAACGGGATCACTCTCCGCATTCGCAGTAACAAGACCTGTCGCTAAATTTGATGTCCCTGGTCCTGAAGTTACAAGACATACGCCCGGTTTCCCTGTTAATCTACCAATAGCAGCTGCCATAAATGCTGCATTTTGTTCATGACGACAAACGATTAACTCTGGTCCTCTTTCTTGCAATACATCAAATACAGAGTCAATCTTTGCTCCTGGAATACCGAAAACATGTGTAACACCTTGTTTAATTAAACAATCAACAACAAGATCTGCTCCTTTTGTTTTTGTCTTCACGTCGTTTGCTTTTACACCTGTACTCAAAACTAATCATCCCTTTATTTCATAATGTGTGTAATAAAGATTTTAATTTCACCTAGTTAATTAAGCTGGTGAAGTATCATTTATCATTATATTACAAATGCATTATTTTTCCAACAATATGAATTCGACATTATTTTGAAAAGATTCAAAGAATACGCTTACAACCTTTTGTTTATCTTAAAATAACATTTTTATATCTCTTCTAAAAATGTACAAAAATACTTCCACCTATTCACATTATTAACAAATTTATAGTACCTTGCAAAGAATAATAGTAAGTGATATATTTGTAAACAATGGAATACCCATCATTTGGAATTTTATTCACAATTAGTATATCTCCTTTCAAAAAGTAGATATAGATTGAGTGTGCTGTTTAGAAAAAAGATAGGATTTTCAGCCATAATTCATCATTTTATAAAGGAAAGTGATTGTTATGAACAAAAATGAATTTTTAGAGCAACTTAGTTCTTCCCTACGGAATATGCCTAATTTAGAAAAAGAGGATATTATCTCGGAGTACGAAACTCATTTTATTAGTGGTAAACAAGATGGAATATCTGAAGAGGAAATTTCTAAAAAGCTAGGAAACCCTAAAACTATCGCTAAAGAACTTAATATTTCATATGTAATAAGTAACGCTGACAATAGGCGCAGCCTAAAAAATATTATGACAGCACTGTTTTCTGTTATGAGCTTAAGTATTTTAAACTTTATATGTATCATTATCGCCTTTTTCGTATTACTCTTTCTATTACCGCTTCTTCTAGCACTTATAATTGCTACACCATTATTAATTATTTCACCTATCTTATTAATAGGATTAGGATTCTTTAAAGGGTTTCATCAAATCAGTTATTCCGATGTTTATAATGTATTTATAGCTTTTTGCATCGGCTTACTAATATCCGTCATATCTTATCAATTAATAAAACATATATACTCACTTTTAGTTAAGTATTTAAAATGGAATTTAGCTATTTTACAAAGATACTAATGAATATAAAAGGAGATTAATATGAAAAAGTATATTTTATATCCACTCATGTTACTTACAATGTTATTTCTATCAGCTTGTTCAAACAGTGTACAACCTAAGGAAGAAAACGATGTCCAATCTATTAAAGATGTTGCTATTAAAGTTCCAGAAAATATATTTAGTTCCTCAAAGAAAAATGAAAATATTAGTGAAGACGAAATGAAACAAAATATAAAAAGTTATTTAAATTATAGCGGAGAGTTAGACGAAAATATCGTTCCACTTTCATCCACTACATCCGATGAAAATATCACTGAATCTGACCGAGAAAAATTACAAAAACTAATAGAATTAGCGAAACAAAATGATACAAACTTCCATAATTTTATTAGTAACAATACAATCCCTGATGATTACAAAAAGCCTTCAAAAGAAATATATGAATTTATTTCATCATCTACAGCACTTTCAGTAGAACTAGATCAAGAATTAGACAAACTCGCTCAAGATCGTAACTTATTCAAAACTGATTTCTCTTTTACAAAGCGCTTTGAGAAATCTAATGGTAGGAAGCAAAAAGAAATTGAAAAGTTTTTGAAGGAAAAGAACATTAAAACTTCAATTAACAGCAATAAAAAAAATTAGATGTATTACATACCCCTTTCAAAATAACCAATAAGAAATGGCTATTTTGAAAGGGAGTTTTTGTGGTATAACTATTAAATTCCCTAAACAAAAAAGACGCTCCTAAACTAGGAGCGTCTTCCACTATTACGCTTGTTGTTGCGCGCTATATAATTCTTCAAGTGGCTTCATGATAATTTTGTTAACGTCACCGATTACAACGTTTAGGCGTTGCTCAGTTTCCATTAATTTTGTAATTTTAGCATCTTGTTGAATGCGAGCTACAACTTCTTGTGCTTGTTGGTTGTCTTCTTCAGTGATTTCTTGGCCTTGCATCATTTTTTGTTGTAGGCTAAGTTGCATTGTACGGAACTCATCAAATAAGTTCTTTGAAGCTGTGTCAGCTTGAACTGCTGCGTAGCTCTCTTTTAAAGTTTTGAAGTCTTCGTTTTCAGCGATTGCTTTTTGTAATTCATATGCAACATCATGAATGTTCTTTGTCATTTTATTTTTCCTCCTTTAGAAGGCTAGCGCTTTTCATACGCACTGCCTTTTCAGTGCATTTACATACGCACCTCTTCTTACCATATCAAACTATGCAAGAGATGTGAAGAAATTTCACTTTTATTTCTATGTACTCACCTTATTATCTAAGAAACAATAGTAACAATCCTTGTACGAGTCCGATTATTCCACCTAATAATGCTCCTAAATACGTAATCATTTTCAATTCATTTTTCGTAATAGACAGAACTAAGTCTTCTAATCTTTCTGTTGAGAATGTAGACACTTCTTGCTGGACAATTTCCGCAAGATGTAGATTGTTTAGTATACTCTCTACGTTTTCTGTTCCCCACTTCAAGCCTTTCGTTACTGTGCTTGGAACCACTTTTTCAATAATTGTTTCTCGAACTGGCTCACATACTTGCTGAACAGATTGATTTAAAAACTTACTCACTGTTTCCTCTACTTTAACTGCTGACAACACAGAGCTTACAATCATTTCTTTCTCTACAAACGATTCTAATTCTTTTACATCTCTTCCTTTTAACTTTTCCCACTCTTTTTGCAGTACGTCAGTTAAAAGCTGCTTTGTACCATCTTGCCCTAAAAACTTAATAACTTCTGGCTGCACACGATCCACTACACTTACATTTCCTAAAAACATTCCGACTAAGTTAAGTAGCGTTCCGCGAGAAGCAAAGAAATCATCAATCATTTTTGAAAGACGGCCTTTCCCTTCTTCACTTTCAAAAAAGCTAATTCCTCGCTCTAAAATAAACGCCGAGACATTCGGAATCGCATTCTCTACTTTTTCATTTACAGAATGAGGTAAAGCCTGTTCCCATGTATATGTATAATACTCAGCTAAAAATGCCTGTATTTTTTCTGTAATCACATGTTCAATTTTTTGAGTCACTTCTTCTTCTACATGCGCTACATTCCATTTTTCTAACATATGTCGCAGTGATTGTTCATTCTTAATTACTTTATCCACTTCCACTTGCGCCCAGTGGATTAAACCTTTTTGAAACTCTTCATTTGTTAGCTTTTTTCCGATTCCTTCCGGTGTTAACAAATGTTCTACGACCATTTTCCCTAATTGAACAGCAAGTTCATCACGACGTTTCGGAATTAATCCTGGTGTAAATGGAACTTGAAACTTCCCGATATAAATAGGGCGATGAGGACGAAATAACATTTTTATCGCTAAATGATTCGTATATCCCCCAATAATTGCTCCGAGTCCTGTCGTCGTTAACATATTTAACCATATATTCATTACAATCAACCTTTCACTTCTCCAAAACTATAGCATATCATCATACGGACAAAAGTATAATGGTATAAAAACGTATTTGCAATATATAGCTTCGCCTATTATGCAAATAGTAGTAAAGGAGTGATTTCGTTGGTTCTCGGTCTTTTAGCTTCTAAACTTCATTACGAACAAACGTATTACACCGAAATCGCTAAACGCGCTCGGCTTTATCATAATGTCGTTGCCCAGTTTACGCCATTTTGTATTGATCCTAAAACAGACCTTGTTTCTGGTCTTATTTACGATACAGATACAGGAAAATGGAAAGAGCAAACATTCCCTATTCCTTCTTATATATATGATCGTTATTCTTTTCACGAGGAAACAGACTTTGAAAAAGCAAAATCAATTATTCACTCTTTGCACAATCGTCCTTCTACTACCTTTTTAAATAACACACTTATCAATTTAAGTGAACTACATGATTCATTTCTCACTAATAAAAAACTGTCTCCTTATATACCAAAATTTGAAGTGGCAACGATACAAAACATTTTTAAACTGTTGTTAAAAACTAAAGATATTATTATACGCCCCACTAATACACATTCAAAGGATAACTTATATCGAATTGCTTACAAAAATAAAACGTTTCATATCGATACAGTAAATGAAAAATACCATACTTCTCTTCCATTAAAACGGACAGACGAATTTATATCTTGGTGTAAATCTAACATACCTTCATCACGTTACATAGCACACACTATGCTACAACCACCAAATCAATTAACATATCCACTCCACATTCGAACCATTTTGCAAAAAAACAAAGAACAAACTTGGAATGTTATCGGTCAATTTATACAAAAAAGCTCATTTCCTAATCAGCTTTTACCCTCAGCAACAGACGATGATTCATTACATTCATTTTCAAAAATTAAATACGTACTATCTAGTACGGGTGTGCAACTATTGCAAGATGCTTTACACGACATTATAAATGAAGTATTCCAAACACTAGATCAGTCTTATTCTTCGTTATTTGAACTAGAACTTTCCACAATTATGGATCAAAAAGGCGCAATTTGGCTTATGTATGTCAACACGATTCCCCCTTACGAACAATACATTCGTCATAGTGATTCATTAGCTGAAAAGATATTTCACGGACCACTTAAATTCAGTCGCTTTACACCATAATGAAAGGAGGTAAACCTATTTTGAAAGAACATATATATACATTAAACATTTCAGATGAACATCCAAATAGCATTACTTTACCTTACGTTTTTTCTATTACGCCACCTATTACATCCCTCTCCTTCGGTATACGTCACATTGCAAGTGAAGAGGTGAAAATTCATTATTCCTTTACTCGCGAAATTATTATCGGAAAACATATTGCCGAAAAACTTTTACTACCTCAATCCACTACTATTCATGCATTCACACAAAACCAAACAATTATTTTCGGACCATTAATCGGCATTTTTACAACTGGCTTTAACGATGATTCTTCTAACCCTTTAGGAAATCGTTCAATTGCTCTCAGTGAGTTGTTAACACCACCATTCTCATTACGACCGTTCGTATTCGTCTTTGGCGTTCAACATATAAACTGGGAAGAAGAAACGATTGAAGGATATTTCTTTCAAGAGAAACAATGGATAAAGAAAAGGGTCCCTTTACCAAATGTCATTTACGATCGATTACCGAATCGACAAGCTGAAAATTATAAACCAATCGTCAGAGCAAAAAGAAAGTTAGAACAAGACTACTCCATTCCATGGTTTAACCCAGGTTTTTTCAATAAATGGGAAGTTCATCAACTTCTTATGAAAGACGAATCAATTAGACCCTTATTACCAAACACAGAAGCATTTCAGCATTTTGAACAAGTAGAACGGTTTCTTGGCACGTATAAATCTGTGTACATGAAACCAATACACGGGAGCTTTGGTAGAAATATTCATCAAATGTTTTATTCTCAAACAGAGAATTGCTACTACTGTCGTTATCGCGAAAATGAAGAAAATAAACTGAGAAAGTATCAATCATTAGAAACTCTTCTAAACCACGTATTAAAGGGACATGATTTAAAAAAGTTTATCGTACAGCAAGGTATTTCGTTACTTCGCTTCGATGGGCAACCTGTTGATTTCCGCATTCATACAAATAAAAATCATTTCGGTAATTGGATAGTTAGTGCAATCGTCGCCAAAATCGCCGGCAAAGGCAGTTTAACAACGCACGTAAATAGCGGCGGTGATACAAAATTGCTACAAGAGCTTTTTCCAGATTCAACGAAACAAGTTCAAATTGAAAACAAATTAAAACATACTGCCTTACAAATAAGTTACGCGCTCGATGAACAAGTAACCGGAAATATTGGAGAAATCGGTTTTGATATCGGTTTAGACACAAAGGAAAATCCGTGGCTCTTTGAAGCCAACTCTAAACCTGGGCGAACTGTATTCCAAGATGAAAAATTAAAAGAGCAAAGTGAAATGACGCGCCAGTTATTTTACGAATATGCCGTCTACTTAACTGAACATTCTTTACGTGATACAAAAGAAAAAATGTCTCAAATAAAATCAGGGGCTTCATCAAATACCGAACATATCCCTTCTCCTATGATTCACTCACAAATACAAAAACAAAAACTTCCACCTAGATAATAAGGTGGAAGTTTTCTATTTACACAAGTTTTACTACAACCTCTGTTTCCACGTTACATACTCCGCAATAAAAAATATGATTGCAATATTCATTTGAATTATTATGCGTTAAACCATCTACTGCACTTAATAATTCTTGATCCATATAGGCACTATAATCGTCTATGTAATCTACAGACTTCCCATAATCTTGGAGTATACTTTGGCAATTTTGACAAGAATATGTTTGTGATTCTAATGCGTTGCAAAGCGGGCAAATCCCCATCATGATTCCTCCATACGTTATCGTTTAAAGCCTCTCTTTTTTAGATTGAAGAGAGCACCTACCCATGCATAGGAGCGGTCACCCCATCCCTACTTAAAAATAGAACTATGAAGTTGCTACCGATTTCATTTTTATTTCAATAAATCATAAATAAGAAGCTAATAATTAGCCTACAAGTAGCAGGCTACAATGAGAAAATTATATTTAATATCCTCCTTAGTTTGGCCTGTTTTCTTAAAAATACAACGATTACTCTTATTTCATAATTTACGAAATCAATAAGTTTTTTTGACAAAATTTACAAATTATTATTTTGTATATCTTTCTAGGTAACATCCATACTATGAGTACAAACTTAATTACCGATGGATTAGCGCCAACCGGGGCGATAATCTGGTTCAACTCCAGCTAGTCCAACCAAAAAAACTTTTATAACTCTAAGGAGGATATATTCCTATGGCAAACCAAAATTCTTCAAATCAATTAGTAGTACCAGGTGCAACAGCTGCAATCGATCAAATGAAGTACGAAATCGCTCAAGAATTTGGTGTACAATTAGGAGCAGATTCTACGGCTCGCGCTAACGGTTCAGTTGGTGGAGAAATTACAAAACGTCTAGTTGCAATGGCTGAGCAAAGCCTTGGCGGATTCCACAAATAAATATATATGGCAAAAAGGTCTCAAGGCATATGCCTTGAGACCTTCCTTAATTTATTGCAACATTTGTAAAAACTTCTTCGTACGTTCTTCTTTTGGATTTGTAAATACATCTTCTGGTGTACCTTGTTCAACAACGACACCGCCATCCATGAAAATAACACGGTTCGCAATTTGATGTGCAAAACGCATTTCGTGCGTTACAATGACCATCGTCATACCTTCTTTAGCAAGTTCTTTCATTACTTTCAGAACTTCTTGAACAAGTTCAGGATCAAGTGCTGACGTCGGCTCATCAAATAGTAACACTTCCGGCTCCATCGCAAGCGCGCGCGCAATTCCAACACGCTGTTGTTGTCCGCCTGATAATTGAAATGGATATAAATCCACTTTATCTGCTAAACCAACTTTTTCAAGGAAGTAGTTTGCTTTTTTCTTCGCTTCTTCTTTCCCTACTTTTTTCACTGTAATGAGTCCTTCCATTACGTTTTGAAGTGCTGTCAAATGAGGGAATAAGTTATGGTGCTGGAATACCATACCTGTTTGCGTACGAAGATTTACAATATCTTTCTTCGATACTTTTTGAGCAAAATTAAGCTCTTTATTGCCGATGCGAATGCTACCGGCGTTTGGTGTTTCTAGTACGTTAAGACAACGTAAGAATGTCGTTTTACCAGATCCAGACGGTCCAATAATAACAACAACCTCGCCTTTCTCAACTGTTAAATCTATATGCTTTAGTACGGTATTATCTCCGAAACTTTTTTGTAAGTGCTGAATTGAAATCATAAAAACAAAAACTCCTTTTGTAAAAGGATTATTTTAATGTGTAGCGTTCTGAACGCTTCTCTAACATCTGTTGTACGATTGATAATAAGAAACAAATAACCCAATAAATAAGACCTGCTTCAAAATAAACAATTAAAAACTCGTAGTTCATCGCCGCAATCTCCTGCGCTTTTCGGAACATTTCTGTTACTAAAATTAATGATGCTAATGAAGTATCCTTCACTAAGCTAATAAATGTATTCGAAAGCGGTGGAATTGATACGCGCGTTGCTTGTGGTAAAATAACACGTTTTAATGCTTGTGGATATGTCATCCCAATTGTGTAAGCTGCTTCCCACTGCCCTTTCGGAATGGAAAGGATAGAAGCACGAATAATTTCAGATGCATATGCACCGACATTTAATGAAAATCCAACAACTGCTGCTGTATATGGCTCAACTTCAATATTAAGAGTTGGAAGACCATAGAAAATAATAAATAACTGTACAAGAAGTGGCGTTCCGCGAATGATA
>NZ_JAKUFY010000131.1:0-14540 GCF_022663675.1 Bacillus cereus group sp. BfR-BA-01355 | reverse complement strand
ATTAATATTTTTTTCAGTCTTTTTTACATTTTCCTTTTCTTCCATCTTTTTCTCTTTTACTTTTTTTGTGAAATCAGACGTTTCTTGTGAGTGAGCATCTGGAAGAATTTCTTTGTTCGCCTGATCTCCTTGTTTCTTTTCAATATATTGCTCGACAGCCTTTTTCGTCTCTTCTTTAGAAGATGCTGGATTAATTGTTCCTCTTTCTTTCAAAGCTTCCGCTAAACGATCTTCTTGAATTAAATTGTAATCAATTGGCGTTGTAGACACATTCTCTTTCTCTTTTTCTGGCGTTTCTGCATATGCTAACGGCGCACTCATTACAGATGTGCATCCGATAATTGCTGCAATTGCTAATGATGACAACACTTTAAATGGGGCTTTTCTTCTCATTCCATTTCTCTCCTTTTATAAAACTTAAAATTCAGATAAATCGGTGCATTTTTGTCGAAATCTCTGTTTACTACCCTCCCTATATAAAAAGACATAATTCTATAAACATTAAACTTTCTGTTATAGAATCATGCCCTCCAGTTTTCTGGTCAGACCCTCTATCTGTTTATCCCTTGGTTTAACTAATAATCAGTGTGGTGATGAACAAAGCCCCCACTGATTAAAGTTCCACTTTATATCGAAATATGAAAAATAAAGAGTTATGTGATATATATTAAATATCTTATATAACAAATTTAAAAGACAATATGCAAAATTGCATGAAAATTCTTTTAAATAAAAAAGAATCCTAGTCAATTAAACTAGGATTCTTGATTTTCTATTATTTCTCTTGTGTTTTTTCCCAATCAGCTAAGAATTTCTCAATTCCTTGATCTGTTAATGGGTGCTTCACTAATGAAGCAATTACGTTTGCTGGGATTGTTGCAATATGTGCACCGTTTAATGCTGCGTCAGTTACGTGAACGCTGTGACGTACAGATGCTGCAATGATTTCTGTTTCGATGCCATGAATTGCAAAGATTTCTGCGATTTGACGAATTAAATCCATACCGTTATGACCAATATCATCTAAACGACCTAAGAATGGTGAAACATATGTTGCACCAGCGCGAGCTGCAAGTAATGCTTGAACTGCTGAGAATACTAATGTAACGTTTGTACGAATTCCTAAATCTGAGAATGCTTTTACTGCTTTTAAACCTTCTGTTGTCATTGGAACTTTTACAACAACGTTTGGAGCAATCTTCGCTAATTCTTTTCCTTCTTCAATCATTTTATCAGCTTCTAAGCTAATTACTTCTGCACTTACAGGCCCTTCTATAAAGCTGCAAATTTCACGAATACGCTCATGGAAATCTACGCCTTCTTTTGCTACAAGTGATGGGTTTGTCGTTACTCCAGCTACTACGCCTAATGCATTTGCCTCTTTAATTTCGTTAATGTTTGCTGTATCAATAAAAAATTTCATTTGTTATTCTTCCTTCCTAATTTTCATTTTATATTTATTTATTTTTCTTAATAAGCTCTAATTCAATCGGAATAGATTTGTCCACTTTTTTACCTTGTGTTATCTCTTTTGCTGTTTGCATCGCCTTCTCTCCGATTAATTCCGGTTTTTGAGCGACTGTTGCAGCCATACGCCCATCATTAACCGCTTTCACAGCATCTTCTGTTGCATCAAATCCAACAACGACTACATCCGTTTTTCCAGCAGACTTCAATGCTTCAAGTGCACCTAATGCCATCTCGTCGTTATGCGCAAACACGGCTTTAATATCGCTATTTGCTTGCAAAATGTTTTCCATAACAGATAATCCTTTCGCTCTATCAAAATCAGCCGCTTGTTTGGCAACTACTTGTAAAGACTTATCGGCTACGTTATGGAATCCTTTCCCACGTTCACGAGCAGCAGACGATCCAGGGATTCCTTCTAACTCAGCAACGTTTGCTCCATCGCCGACTAATTCACGAATGTAATCACTAGCCATTTGACCACCTTCGATATTATTAGATGCAATGTGAGAAACAACCTTACCTGAATTCGCAACGCGGTCTACTGTAATAACAGGAACATTCGCTGCATTTGCCGCACTTACTGCTGAAGCAACAGCATCTGAATCGGTCGGATTAATAACAACTACATCGACACCCTTTTGAATTAAATCTTCAACATCGTTCGTTTGCTTTGCTGCATCATTTTGTGCATCAACAGCAATCAATTCGATGCCGCTATCTTTCGCTTTCTTTTCTGCACCCTTTTTCAAAGTTACAAAGAAGGGATTATTTAAAGTTGAAACAGAGAATCCAACTTTAATAGTTTTATTTCGACCTTTATCGCTAGAATCCTTTGCCCATTCTGGTGGTTCCATTGAACAACCAGCAGTAATGACCATAATACATGCAACGAGTATAAGTAACCATTTCTTCATGAACTGTCCCTCCATTATGCTTCTTTTCGGCGATCAATTAATACAGCTAGTAAGATTACAAGTCCTTTTACAACTTGTTGGAAGAAAGAAGATACACCTAATAAATTTAAACCGTTATTTAGTACACCGATAATTAGTACACCGATGAATGTACCAACAATCCATCCTCTTCCCCCAGAAAGACTTGTTCCACCTAATACAACTGCTGCAATTGCATCTAATTCGTAAGAAGTACCTGCAGTCGGCTGTGCAGAATCTAGTCGTGATGTTAAGACAATACCTGCAAGCGCTGCCAAAATTCCGGAAAGACCGTAAATCATTACTTTAATTCTCGTAACATTAATACCTGATAGTGCTGCTGCTTCTTCATTTCCACCAATTGCAAATGTACGACGGCCAAATGTCGTTTTCTTCAAAATGAAGTACAGTACTGCGAAAGCGATCATCATTGTAACAGCTGGTACCGGAATACCAAGAAAATAACCGCGGCCAAACATTTGGAACATTAAATGATCACCAAGACCGGTGATCGGACGTCCGTCCATATAAACAAGCGTCAACCCACGAAAAATAGTCATTGTTGCTAAAGTTGCAATAAATGGAGCTACTTTTCCTTTCGCAATGATGATACCGTTTACAATTCCCATTACAAGACCTGCTAATAGTCCAACTGCCATTGCAAGGAACGGATCCATGCCACTTGCCATCATTCCAGCAACAAGTGCACTTGATAATGCTAAAATAGAACCTACCGATAAGTCAATACCCCCTGTTAAAATTACGAAGGTCATTCCGAATGCAATAAGCGCATTAATCGATACTTGACGCAGTATATTAAATAAATTTGGAATTTCAATGAACGCTGGATTTAAAGCTGTAATTACGACGATAATTAATACTAAACCGATTAAAGAACCGAGTTGTTGTAATACATTCCCCTTCTTAGCCATCCTTACTCTCCCCCTGTAGCTAGTGCCATAATAGACTCTTGTGATGCCTCATCTTTCCCTAAAATGCCGCCGACTTTTCCTTCATGAATGACAAGAACTCGATCACTCATCCCTAAAACTTCCGGAAGCTCAGATGATACCATAATAACGGCATCGCCTTGCTCTGTAAGCTTATTCATGATAGAGTAAATTTCTTTTTTCGCTCCAACATCTACACCTCTTGTTGGCTCATCTAAAATAAGTAATTGCGGATGAATGCCTAGCCATTTTGCGATTACAATCTTTTGCTGATTTCCACCAGAAAGAGATTTCACTGCCTGCTCCCCGCTAGATGCTTTCACATTAAGAAGCTTCATCATATCTTCTGTAAACTGCTGTTCTAGCTCGTTGCTCAGAACACTTCCTTTTGAAAGACTTTCTAAATTCGGTAACGATAAGTTTTCGCGAATAGAGAAATCTAACACTAATCCTTCAGATTTTCTATCTTCTGTAATGAAAGCAATTCTCTGTCTAATTGCATCTATCGGACTATCAATTTTTACTTCTTGTCCATTTATAAAAATTTGTCCAGAATCTAAAGGTTCATAACCAAATATCGCTTTCATAATATCAGTGCGTCCAGCTCCCATTAAACCAGCAACACCAAGGATTTCACCTTTTCTTACTTGAAACGAAACATTTTCAAATTTCCCTTTCTTCGTTCCGTTACGCATTTCAAAAATGACATCACCAATTTGACTATTTCGCTCTGGGTAACGTTCACCAATGCTGCGCCCCACCATCATACTCACTACTTCATCAAATGATGTTTCTGGAATTAATCTCTTTCCGACGTATTCTCCATCACGCAAAATCGTAATGGCATCACATATCGAGAAAATCTCTTCCATACGATGCGAAATGTACACGAATGAAACACCTTCTTTACGTAACTTATTGATTACTATAAAGAGCGTTTCGATTTCACGATCCGTCAGTGCCGCAGTAGGTTCATCCATAATAATAACGCTCGCGTTTGTCATTAATGCTTTCGCAATTTCGATAATTTGCTGTTGTCCAACCGATAGTTCCTCTGCTAACATAGCGCCTCTTACATGCAATCCTAGCTCTGCTAGTTGCTGCTGCGCAATCGCGTTCATTTGTCGAGTGCGTAAAATACCTGTTTTCCCATACATTAACTCTTTACCGAGAAACATATTTTCAGCTACTGTTAAATTCGGCAATATGTTTAGTTCTTGATGTATAAATGCTATGCCGTACTCTTCAGCTTCTTTCGCATTTTTAAAGGTACGCTCTTGCCCATCAATCGTGATTGTCCCACCATCTTTTTTGTATACACCTGTTAAAATCTTCATGAGCGTTGATTTACCCGCTCCATTTTCCCCCATCAATGCATGGACTTCTCCTGTTTCAATCATAAACTGTGCATTCTTCAAAACAGGATTACCATTGAACGCCTTTGAAATGTTTTTCATTTCAATATGCATTCCCATCACTTCCCTTTATTAAAAAATCACGCCTGCATGTAAAATTACATTTGCATAAGGCGTAGCCTCGCCTGTACGAATAATCGCCTTCGCTTTCTTTGTATGCTCTTTAAATTGTTCATGAGATACATACTCAAATGCTGGCTCTATTAATTTCTGCTCGATCTCTTTATTTACTTCCGCATTATTTATAATGACTTCTTCTGCTAACGTCACTTTTTCGATTGCCATATCATCAGCTACAACTTGTAACACCTCTAAAAAACTCGGTTTTCCAATCTCAACAGCTAAATCAATTCGTTTTACTCCATACGGAATCGGTAACCCGCAATCAGCAATTACAACCGTATCTGTATGCCCAAGTGAAGCAAGGACTGCCGCGATTTCACTGTTTAATACACCATGCTTTTTCATCCAACAATCACCTGCACTTCACGTACTCGATCTCTCGTTGGCATACCGCCCTGTGCTCCAAGTTTCGTTACAGAAAGACCACCGGCAATATTCGCGAAACGAATTGCTTTTTGAAGTGTCTCTCCTTCAGAAAGTGCAACTGCTAACGCACCATTAAATGTATCACCAGCTCCAGTTGTATCCACTACATCAACAGCAATGCTAGGAACATGTACAATCTCCGTGCCATTGTGGAAACGAACACCGTTAGAACCTTCTGTCATCAATAGTTTATTTGGATATTTAGCCAGTAAATCTTCAATTGGTGATTTAAAATCATCTAATACGATGCGGCACTCATGTTCATTTGGCGTAATATAAGTTGCTTTTTCTAAAATTTCTTCTGATAAAACTTGTGCTGGCGCTGGATTCAACATAACAGGAATATTATGTTCCTCACAAATAGCCAATACATATTTTACTGTTTCAAGTGGAATTTCTAGTTGAAGAACAACCATATCCGCTTTTACAAGAAGGTCTTTGGAGCGATCTACAACTGACTTATTTACAAGAGCATTTGCCCCTTGTACGACAACAATACTGTTATCTTCTTCTGCTAAAACGATATGAGCAATTCCTGTCGTTCTATCTGTAACCGGTACCACATAATCGATAAAAATGCGTTCGTTCTCTAAATTTTTTCTAACTACTGTTCCATAATCATCATTTCCTACCGCTCCAACCATTGCTACATTTGCTCCTAACCTAGCTGCAGCAACTGCTTGGTTTGCCCCTTTCCCTCCTGGGATTGTATGAAACGCTTCACCAATTACTGTTTCTCCTGCTTTCGGCCGTTTTTTTGAAACAGCCACTAAGTCCATTGAAATGCTTCCTACTACTGCAATATTTGGCATCTGTTTCATCTCCTTACTTCGTTGTATTTCGTTCTATAATTTCAATCGGCAAACGATAGTGTTTCTCTTCTAATGTATTTCCTTCCATTTGCTCTAACAACAATTCTGTTGCAATTTTCCCCATTTCATATATCGGTTGTGCAACTGTTGTAATAGATGGATACATCATTTCTGTTAAAGAAATTCCATCAAATCCAATAATTTGTAAATCATCTGGAATGGCAATCCCCTTTTGAAGTGCAGCCTTTACAATACCAATCGCAATTAAATCATTCCCAGCAACAATACCATCAATATGCGGGTATTCTTCTAATAATTCCATCGCTACACGCTCACTATTTGCTGGATCAAACGTACTCTCTGCAATCATATACGAAAGATTATTTTGCGTAATAACGTCTACAAAACCTTCAAAACGTTCATTTGCAGTACTCACATCACGTGGACCGCGAATATGTGCAATATGTTTACATCCTTTATCTAGTAACAACTTTGTCGCAGCCTGACTTCCTGCATAGTTATCTGCATATACAGTAGGAATACGCTCATTAAACATACGGTCAATCGCAACAACCGGGACAGATAAATTCATGTAATTAACACTATTTTGTGGATTCGTTGCTACAATAAATCCATCTACATTATTTTGTCTAAGTACATCAATGTATTGTTTCTCTTTTTCTAAACTTTCATCAGAGTTACAAAGGACAACTGTGTAACCTTGTTTATGTGCTACATCTTCTACGGCACGTGCAACTTCTGGAAAGAACGGATTCACGATATTTGGAACAACTAAGCCAATTAAACGAGACTTTTTATTATACAGTGAACGCGCTACTGTACTAGGCTTATAATCTAACATCTCAATTGCACGCTCTACCTTTTTTAATGTATCTTCGTGAACATATCCATTTTTATTTAAAACTCTGGAAACGGTCGCAACAGATACTCCCGCTAATTTCGCAACGTCTTTAATCGTACTCATTCTCTTTTCTCCTCATTTCATGTAACCGTTTACAGAAAATAATATAACGTATTTCTAAAAATACGTCAATCATTTCTCACTAAAAAGCTTTTAAGGTTATACTCAAAAAAGCACCGCCATAAGGCGATGCTTCTTCATTACGAGTATGATACAGTTTTTTCTTTTTCTTCTACAGCAGGCTCTTTAGCATCTTTTTTACGATCTGATAATTTAATTTTTTGTAAGAAAATCGTAAAGATGGCACCTACTACGATAAATACTAATCCTGTTAAGAATACAGTATGAAGCGAGTCTACTAAAGAGTTTTTCAAAATAGGTACAATGCTGTTAGCGAACACTTCTGGCATTTGTTTTAATGCCTCTGGGCTAAATAGCATCGAATATAAACCTTGTGGATCTGTGTGAATCATATCTTTAAATTTCGTTACCATTTGTCCCGCTTCTTTCGGGAATGTATCTAATACAGGTACTAATTTATTTGTTAACGTTGTACCTGAAGTGTTATTCATAATTGATCCTAAAATTGTAATACCAAATGTTCCACCAATTTGACGGAAGAACTGACTTGATGACGTTACGACACCAAGGTCTTTTTTCGGGAAGCTTTCTTGTAACGCTAATGTTAATGTCGGCATTACAAGACCCATTCCTAAACCGATAACCATCATATAAGAAGTAGCTGTAAGCTTCGTTGTGTGCATATCCATCGTTGTTAATAACCAGAAACCACCCGCCATAATAAGCATACCTGCGATAATTTGTGGTTTTACACCAACTTTTAATACAAGTTGCCCACCGATAATACTCATTACAATCATTGTAATCATCATTGGAGTCATAATTGTTCCTGATTCAGCAGCACTTACTCCTACAATACCTTGCATGAAGAATGGTACGAACATAATCGCGCCGAACATTCCAATACTCATAAAGAATCCAATCGCATTCAGTATTGTAAATGTGCGATTTTTAAAGAAATGCATTGGTAAAATCGGCTCTTCAGCTTTCGTTTCAACAATAACAAAGCTAACGATACCAATTACAGCTAGTGCAAATAAACCGATAATTTGCCAAGAGTCCCATGCATAATCTTTTCCGCCAAACGTTAGCGCAAGTAATAAACTTACAACACCTAGAATCATCGTAAAGATTCCAGCGATATCAATTTTAATTGGTCCTGTTTGTTTATGTGATTTTAATCCCATTGCAATAAAGATTGTTGCTAAAATACCAACCGGTAAGTTAATGTAGAATACCCATCTCCAGTTCACTGCATCTACAATCCACCCACCAACTTGTGGTCCAATTACAGAAGCAAGACCGTATAACGCACCAAAAATACCTTGCCATTTCGCACGTTCTTTGCCCGTGAACATATCTCCAATAATAATCATAGCCATTGGCATCATAATACCGCCACCAAGACCTTGAATACCACGGAAAATAATTAATTCTGTCATACCATTCGCCATACCACATAACGCCGAACCAATCATGAAAATAACTAGCCCTGTTATATATACGTTACGACGACCAAGTAAATCCGCTAATTTACCTGCAATTGGTACAACTGTCGTTGATGTTAACATATAAGCTGTCGTTAACCATGTCATTAAACTTAATCCGCCTAGGTCACCGACGATACGTGGCATTGCTGTACCAACAATTGTTCCATCTAATGCAGCAAATAGCATCGCGATTACTAAACCGATTAACAACAACTTTCTATTTTGATTTTCTTGTTGCTCCATGTAATCTCCTCAATTCCTCTTAGTTATTCTCTTTTTTCTCTTGTGTCCCGCAAATAATGGTTTCTAACTTCTCAAAGAGACGTAATAAATCTTCTCTTTCTTGCAACTCTAAATGTGAAAAGTATTTTGCAATATGCTCGTTGCGAGCTGTCATTGCCTCTTCTACTCTAGCTTTCCCCTTTTTCGTTAACTCGATGATGACAACACGACGGTCATCTTTGTCGTGATAGCGTTCTACAAGTTCTTGATCGATTAGACGATCAATCATCACTGTAATCGCGCTAGGCTTCACATACATCTTTTTTGCTAATGTTGTCGCTCTTGAAGCCCCATAATGATCTAGAATCTTTAAAATATAAAACTGCGGTGGTGTAAGTCCTGTTGCTTGCATTTGTTCTAATAACTCCGTCTGCATTTTCTTTCCAATCGAAAAGGCTAGAGCTTGAATTTTATCGATATGCGTCATATCATTTGGCATGTTATCCACCTCTTATTTAAACAATAAAATATTTAACGTATTTAAATATTAATCCCGCGAACAAAATCCGTCAATACTTTTATTCATAAAAACGTTTACATTTTTGTCACAAAGTTGTATAATTTTCGACGAAGTTAATATTGACAGTCACGGAGAAACGGAGTACACGGCTATGAATCATAAAAAAGGAAACTTTTTTATATTTCATGGCCTTTTTATATTCTCTGTCTTAAAACGCTTCGAATTAATTAGGGGAGGATTTTCATTTTATGTTTTTCACACAATTATTTAAACCTGCGCCCCACGCGGAACGCTTACCAGCTGATCGCGTTGATAGCGAATACCGTAAATTACGTTTACAAGTATTCTTAGGTATCTTCATTGGTTATGCAGGTTACTACTTTGTTCGAAAAAACTTTTCACTAGCAATGCCATACTTAATCGAGCAAGGCTTTAGTAAAGGGGAACTTGGGGTTATCCTTTCAGCAGTATCTATCGCTTACGGATTAAGTAAATTTCTTATGGGTATCGTATCCGACCGTTGTAATCCTCGCTACTTTTTAGCAGCTGGGCTATTTTTATCAGGTATCATTAATATTATTTTCGGCTCATTTTCTTTCATTACAACGAGCATTATACTTATGTTTGTACTTCAGTTTTTAAATGGATGGGTACAAGGCATGGGATGGCCTCCTTGTGGTCGTACGATGGTTCACTGGTTCTCTATTAGCGAACGTGGTACAAAAATGTCTATTTGGAACGTCGCTCATAATGTCGGCGGCGCGCTGATGCCTTCTCTTGTAACATTAGGCTTATACTTCTTTGCAAATGACTGGCATAGTATTTTTTACTTCCCAGGTATTCTTTCAATTTTAGTTGGTATTTATGTACTAATTACAATGAAAGATACACCTCAATCTTGTGGACTACCTTCTATTGAAGAGCATACTGGAGAATATCCACCAGATGAGAAAATAAAAGATCGCGAACGCGAACTTTCGGCAAAGGAAATTTTATTTAAATACGTACTAAACAATAAATTTTTATGGTACATCGCTATTGCGAACGTTTTCGTGTATTTCGTACGTTACGGCGTTGTAGACTGGGCTCCTACTTATTTAGTAGAAGAAAAAAGCTTTACTCATAGTAGCTCACGTACTGCTTACGCTCTATATGAATGGGCTGGTATTCCAGGTACACTTCTTTGCGGATGGATGAGTGATAAACTATTTAAAGGACGTCGTGCACCTGCTGGTATTTTATTTATGATTGGTGTATTTATCGCAGTTCTTGTTTACTGGTTAAATCCCCCTGGTAATCCAATGGTTGATAGTATCGCTCTTGTCGCAATTGGATTTTTAATTTACGGACCGGTTATGTTAATTGGTCTACACGCTCTTGACTTAGCACCAAAGAAAGCTGCTGGAACTGCAGCAGGCTTAACTGGATTCTTCGGTTACTTAGGCGGAGCTGCTTTCGCTAGTGCCGCTATGGGCTTTATCGTAGATGCATTCGGGTGGGATGGCGGATTCATCTTATTACTTGCATCTTGCATACTTGCAATGTTCTTCCTTGCCCTTACTTTAAATACAGGGTCAGTAAAATCAAAACAAGCTTAAATAACATATAAAAATCATAAAAATAGCTCTTAGCATCTACATACATGCTAAGAGCTATTTTTTATTTTCATTGCTGTTCCTACTAATGATAACAACCAATTCCTTCCCTACTCTAATATTAAAAAATTTGATGAAACACCTTTATTAAAACAGCTAACGTAACAGATGCAGCAAATCCCCCTAGACAAATTAAGCTTACCCCTTGACTATATGACAAATTTTGAAATGATTTCATTGCTTCCATCCTCCCTATCTCCCCTGTGATACTTTTATTTTACCAATGGGAAAAATTTCATAACATCGATTTCTCTAACAACTAACTTACAAATTTGTAAGTTAACATCTTTTCAACTTATATATCTAGTATTTCCACAAATAAGAGTTATTTATACATAAAAAAGACCTCAGTTATACTAAGGTCTTCATTACATTCTATTTTATTTTATAATCATCACCGGACATTTCACTCGTTTTGCTATTTTATGACTGACACTACCAAGCACCATTTCTTGCAGTGTATTTAGCCCTCTGCTTCCAGCGATAACAAGATCTATATCTCCTGTATTTACATATTGAACAATTGTATCTCCAGGATCACCATGTAATATCGTAATTGTATAAGAAATGTTCTCTTTCTTTAATAGACCTTCAATCTCTTTTAATTTATCTTTTCGACTAGCTGATATTGTTTCTAAGTCTGTTTGACCTTGTATAATATCTGATTTTGCCGTTCTATTATCTACTACGTACACAACTTCAACATTTGTTTCTTCGCTACATTTCGCAATATATGTTGCATGTTCCGCTGCTCGAAGTGCATGTTCAGAACCGTCACATGCTAATATAATTTGTTTGTACATATGCTGAATCCCCTTTTCGTTATCCTACTCGTATTATATAATAAAGCCCCCTAAAAAGGAGGCTTTTAACTAGCAATTCTTTTATTATAAGTAGCCAAATTTGCAACAAGTTTTGAGCTACGTTCATTTAATCCTGTTATACTTACTTTCACACCACTTTGCTCATACTTCATGATAACTTTATCAATTGATGTCACTGCTGAATCATCCCATACTTGCGCATGAGTAAAATTCATTTCAATTTCTTTTACATCTTCATTAAATGAAAAATTATTTATGAAATCGGCTGTAGATGCAAAGAAAAGTTGACCGTGAATTTCGTATATTTTCTTATTTTCAATATATAAATGTTTCACGTGAATCTTTGCCATATTGAATGCAAATAACACCGCACTAATTACTGTTCCGATAATTACACCTAATGCTAAATTATGTGTAATTAAGACAATCACAACTGTTACAATCATAACAAATGCGTTTCCTTTTGGTACTTTATGAATCGTTGTTACAGAGTTCCAATCAAACGTTCCGATTGAAACCATAATCATAACCGCAACTAAAGCTGCCATCGGAATATGAACGACATAATTTCCTAAAACGAATAGTAATACGATTAAAAATCCGCCCGCTACAAATGTTGATAGGCGACCTCGTCCACCTGATTTAATATTAATAACAGATTGACCGATCATTGCACATCCTGCCATTCCTCCGAAAAATCCAGCAACGATGTTTGCGATCCCTTGTCCGCGTGCCTCTTTATGCTTATTACTTTCTGTATGCGTCATATCATCTAAAACTGAAGCTGTTAATAAAGACTCTAGTAAACCAATGATTGCAAGCATAACTGCATAAGGTAAAATAATCCCTAATGTTTCTAATGTAAATGGCACATCAGGAATACTAAAGAACGGTAATTCTTTCGGTAGGCTTCCCATATCCCCTACTGTTTTCAACTGTAATCCGCTCATAAGTGCAATACTCGTCACAATAATAATTGAAATAAGCGTAGAAGGTACAGCCGTTGTAATACGTGGAAATAAATATATAATTGCAAGTCCTAATACAACGAGTGCATACATTTGCCAAGTTGCATTTTTAAAATGCGGTAATTGCGCTGTAAAAACTAAAATTCCAAGTGAATTTAAAAAACCACTCATAACAGATTTCGGAACAAACTTCATAAATGAGCTCAGTTTGAACACGCCAAAAATAATTTGGACGATACCTGTTAATATTGTTGTAGCAAATAAATATTGCAAACCATGATCTTTAACAAGCGTTACCATTAATAATGCCATTGCACCTGTTGCAGCTGAAATCATTCCAGTTCTTCCGCCAACAAATGAAATGGTAACCGCAATACAAAAGGCTGCGTATAGTCCAACTGTCGGATCCACGCCTGCAATAACAGAGAAGGCTATCGCTTCAGGGATTAATGCTAAAGCAACGACAATTCCTGATAACACGTCCCCTCTCACATTAGAAAACCAGTCATTTTTTATCGTTTGAAACAAAATACCACTCCTCTACTCCTTTATAATTTGATTTTCTCCATAAGAAAATCTAGCCGACTGCACGAAAGCTATTATATAACGAGTAGAAGATTTTTTGCTATGTAAAAGTTTCCTAAAAAAGATGTTACCTTCGTAGCTTCTTTTCCTAGAATATCAGGAAGACTTTAAATATACTATCACCTATTGTTGATTTAACGTACAACGATTTCGGATTCTACCGTATGTCAAATGAAGAGAACTTTGTTTGGATGGATGAAAAATGCACATGTAATTCAGCTCATTTAATTGAGTAGTCCAAGGATCAAGATATTAGCTACTCAAGGAATTCATTTACATTTCTATGGATATTTCCACTTCATATATGAGGTTTAGTTTGGAGGGTTTAGGATTAGAGGAGTTTATGCTAATTTAATGAAATTAGTAAAAGCACTCTTTCGAGTGCTCATTTTATGCAGATACAGTTGCTTTATCCTTACGGAATATGCCCATTAATCCACCGATTAATAATAATACGCCTGGTAATAAGTAAATTATAGAAATACAAATAAATCCACCGATAGCAGCCACAGTCATCATAGTACCGCCAACCTTCGCTTTACTTCTTACCATAACAGATCCAACAATTCCTAAGATTGATAGAGCCACAGCTCCCCAACCTAAGCCAATAACAGTATTTGCTCCATCAGCTTCAAAAGCAGCTCCCATACCGCCGATTAATAAAGCAACAAATGCACAAATAATACCAAAAATACCTCCAATAAGACCTAATACAAATTCAGCTGTTCTTTTCATCTTAATCTCTCCTTATTTAGCAACTTCAAATTCAAATTTCACTGATTTCTCGTCAAATGTAAATGTAGGTTTAAATGTACCAACAAACTTATCGCCTTCTGGTACATCAAATAACATTTTGTTTGTAATTTGGTTACCTGGCGCAATATTTTCGTTTATAAACGTATTTTCCCCACCAAAGTACTCTTTGAATTGGTTGCCGTTAGTATCAGCAATTTTTAATTCAGAAGTTCCAAAATATATATCTTTTTTGCCATTATTTTTAGCATTAAAAGCGATTTCTAGTACTTTCCCTTTTTCAGCTTTTACGTATTCGTTAGGCTCAACGAATTTAGCTGAACTGAAAGTAAGTTGTAGGCCATTAACTTCTACCGTATCTCCAATTTTATAAATCTTGCTTTCAGCTTTTT
>NZ_JAKUFY010000130.1:0-14668 GCF_022663675.1 Bacillus cereus group sp. BfR-BA-01355 | reverse complement strand
CTTTAGCTGTATCTTGAACTGTAGTTGTTTTTTCAACTTTAACTACTGGCTGAACTTTAATTGGAGCTTTACCTGTTAAGTAAGGAACATGAACATAAGCTGTTTTTCCGTTATATTCAAATTGAATCCAATCATTTTGTACTTGGTGTGTTGTTTCGATTATATCATCTTTTTTCAACTTACCAAGAATCTCTGAATCTGTGTTTGCACCAGCACGTACGTTTAATACGTTTGCTGTTACGTAGTAAGTGTCTTTTGTATAGTCAGCGCTTATGAAAGCTTCTTTACCGCTATTCAATTGAACTTTTGACCAACCATTTTCTGTATGTAAAACATTTACTTTATATCCATCTAATAATTTTCCTACAACTTTTGATTCAGTAGTTGGGTTTTCTCGTACGTTTAGTACGTCAGTCGTTACGATTGTTTCTGCTTTAGCAGATGTTGTGAAAATCCCAAGACCAAAAACCGCTGCTGTTGCTATACCCATAAATTTTTTCATAATAGCCTCCATTGCATTTGTTTTCGTTGACCTCATTATAGCAACCATTATTTTCTTATTTGCGAAAAACATATAATTACAAAGCTTTCGTAACGGAGCATTAATATTCTGTAACAATTCCATAAATATCCTGATAGCGCTTCCTTGTTGTTTTTTGGCGTATCAGGGCATATAAAACACAAAATGAGTAGCATTTCAATTACTGTAACATTAATAATATTACAGTGATGTTTATCTTGAATGTCTGTAGTGTTACAAGAATGATGTATTTTACTATTTGAATGAAAAATTAGTTATGAAATGATAATGTTTTTAGGTGTGAAAACATATAAACGAGGTGAAATTTAATAAAATATCGATATAATTGTTACAAAATCAGTCGATGTATGGAAAAAATTACGCCTTGATTTTCGTCTGTTACATAGTATTTTTGCAATAATAGGATTAGATAATAGCCTTAGTACCTATAAATAATGAAGAGTAATAGAATGATAGTTGTAACGTGAAACATATATAATAGAAGAAACTCGATTTAATAGGTAAATAAAAAACGCAGGAGTGTAAACTCCTACGTTTTTGTTTATTCATATCGTAAACATTCAATTGGATCAAGTTTTGCAGCTTTGTTAGCTGGTAGTAGTCCGAATGCAATACCGATCAGCATTGAAATACCTACTGCAAGAAGTCCAAGTTCTTTTGAGACAACGAGTGGCCATCCAGCAAAGATTGAGACGATCCAAGCGAAGAAAATACCGAGCATGAATCCGATGAAACCACCAAGTCCTGTTAAAATACAAGATTCGATTAAGAATTGTGTTAATACTTTACCACGTGTTGCACCAAGAGCTTTACGAATACCAATCTCACGTGTACGTTCTGTTACAGATACGAGCATGATGTTCATTACACCGATACCACCAACAAGTAAGGAGATAGCAGCAATACCACCGAATACCATTTTCATCATACCGATTGATTCGTCTAGTTGTTTCGTAAATTCACCTAAGTCTTGTGCTTCGAATTTGTGCTCAAATTTAGGAGCTTTCAGTTCGTTTAAGACAGAAACGGCTTGTTTTTCTACACTTTTACGTTCTGTCGGAGAGGTCATTGTTAATCTTACGGAGTCATACTCATTTACTCCTGAAATTACAGGTGCATTTTCAAGTGATGTATAACCTTCAGGCATAGGCATTCCAAAGTCGTTTTTCGTTTCGTATACACCGACTATTTTATAAGGCTTTCCTTTTATATCTGTGTATTGGTTTGATTCCCAACCACTAAATAATTTGTTGAAAGCTTCTTCATTTAATATAACAGCAGGGATTGCTTGGTTTAGTTCACTGTCATTTAATTCACGACCGTGAACTAATTTTATTTTCGAATCTTTCATAAAGGCGCCTGTTCCACCTTTTAAATCAAGATTTACATCTTTTGAACCAGCAGATGCTTTTACTTTCATACTTACGTCTGGATATACATCTTTAACGCCTGGTACAGTTTGCAGACGGTTTAGCATATCAGGTGTGATTTTGGCACTATCTGTTCCGTAATCAGGATTGTTGTAGTAAATCGTTACTTCGTTATCTTTTCCTTGGCCTAATTCTTTTTTAAACTTTGCGTTTGTACCATCACCCATTGAAATGATAGTAATAATGGCACTAATACCGATAATAATACCTAGCATCGTTAAGATGGAACGCATTTTATGAGCAAAGATAGAGGAAAGGGCCATGCGTATATTTTCACTCGTATTCAAAATTAACCTCTCCAATCTTGGACGACATTTCCGTCACGAATTACAATTTGACGTGCTGCAGCTTCCCCGATTTCACGGTCATGGGTAATCATAATGATTGTTGAGCCTTGTTTATTTAATTCGTAAAAGAGGTCCATAATTTGTGTACTTGTTTTCGTATCAAGTGCTCCCGTCGGTTCATCGGCTAAAATGAATTTTGGGTTATTTACGATTGCGCGGGCAACGGCGACACGTTGCTTTTGACCACCGGATAATTCGTTTGGTAAGTGAGTAGCGCGATCAGCTAAACCGACTTTTGTTAAAGCGGCTAATGAGCGTTCGCGTCTTTCTTTTTTATCAACTCCAGCGTAAATAAGAGGTAGCTCTACATTTTGAAGTGCTGTAAGTCTCGGTAATAACATGAAGTTTTGGAATACGAATCCGATTTCTTTATTACGAACATGTGCAAGTTCTGTTTCAGACATGTTTGAAATGTTTTGTCCAGCTAGTTCGTACGTACCCGTCGTCGGTTTATCTAAGCAACCAATAATGTTCATTAATGTTGATTTACCAGAACCAGAAGGTCCCATAATAGAAGTGAATTCTCCTTGATTCAGTGTTACGTCAATTCCGTGTAATATTTGAACGGATTCTGCACCATTTTGGAAGGATTTCGTGATGCCTTTTAAGTTAATCACTGGGCGACAACCTCCATACCATCTTTTAAGTCTTTTTCAGGTTTAGAGATAACTTCCTCTCCTTTTTTCACTCCAGAAACTTTTGATTCGCTATCAGTCTCGAATTCAACAGTAACTGCTTGTTCTTTCGCTTTACCGTCTTTTACAACGAAGACAACATTTTTGTCACCTTTTTTCACGATACTGCTTTTCGGAACAATTGTACCAGTTGCTTCGCCAGATTTACTTGTTACGTATACGTGGAAGCCGTTTTGTAGTTCGTCACTATTATCTAATGTGACAGTGAATTGATAGTTAGAAACAGTTTTATTTTCATCCATGCTCTTTAATGGTGTAGAACCGATTTCTGTTACTTTTCCTGTCCAAGTCTTACCAGCGACAGTTTTTGAGGAAACAGTTACTTCTTGCCCAACTTTCATACTAGCAAGCTCATATTCAGAAAGTTGACCTTTTACCTTGAATTGACCAGCGTGACGAAGAGTAATTCCGCTCATACCTGTTTTTTCGTCAGCAGTTTTCACGATATCATCAATTACGCCATCAGCAGGACTTGTTACAGAAAGTGTGTTTACTTTTTCTTTTGCTGCTTTAATCATTTCATCAGCTTTTTCAACTTCAAACTTTTTCATTTCAAGTTGTGATTCTAATTGCCCAACTTCAACTTCTGATGCTTTTAATGCTTCAGAAGGAAGGCCTGCATTTTTATCTTTTTGTAATTTTTGTTTCGCTGCATCAATTTGTTTTTGAAACAACGTTACTTCTTTTTGTGCGATTTTCTTTTGCATTTCTGCTTCTGTTACACCTTGTTTAGCAGTAGGGTCATTGTATTTAAACAGAAGCTGACCTTTTTTCACTTCATCGCCTTTTTTTACAGCTAATTCATATGTTCCTTTTGTTGGATCGAATGAAATAGTTTCAATTCCGTTTGGAATAACTTCGCCACCAAATTTTTGCGCGTTTTGGATTTGTTTTTCAGTTACTTTATATCCGCTATATGCCATTGCTACTTCTGAACGGCCACCACCAGCAAATGCAAAGTATGATCCAGCTGCAATTCCAATTGCTACTACACTAGTAATTAACACTTTATTTTTCTTTTTCATCTATTTATCACCTTTTCGTTCGTTTTAGTATCTACATTAAGTATAGAAGAGGTGAAGAATCTGACAAATCGTTTTAGCTTACAATAACCTTACAGTTTTGTAAGGTATGAATATGTAAATGTAAGGTAGAGGTTGTCCTAGTATAAGCAAATGAATTGACTCGTTGTTTCTTTCTTACAATAATATTGTATGAAGGAGAGGAGGAAGGAAGATGGAAGCTTATTTTAGTGCGCATCCATTAAAATCGTTTATTCCATACTCAAGACAACACGTCCTTATATTATTTATTATGTTGGTGGGGATATTTTTTCTGTATCAATACCAAGATTTATTGCGTCAAAGTGAGTGGAATATAACGGTTCGATATGCGATTGCATTTTTATTTATAGGTAGTGAAATTGGGCTCTATATGTGGGAGTGGAAAGCGGGGATTTTTGAGCTAGCTACTTCATTACCGTTTGAGTTATGTACGATTAGTTTATTATTAGCGTCGATTATGATTGTAACGAAAAGTTACCGCATATATGAGATTGTATTTTTTACAGGAATTATTGGTGCATCACAAGCCATTTTAACGCCGAACTTGCAGTATACTTTTCCACATTTTCGTTTCATTGAATATTTCATCGCACATGTATTGCTCATTTGGGCACCGCTCTTTATGACTTGGGTAGAAGGGTATCGTCCTACATTACAATCTATTAAACGTACGATGATATTTTTAAACATATTGATTCCGATTGTTTCGTTTGTAAATTACAAAACAGGCGGTAATTATATGTTTTTAGCTCATAAGCCAGAAACTGCTTCATTACTCGATATGTTAGGGCCGCATCCTTACTATATTATTTCATTAGAAATAGCTGCGCTTATTGGATGTTACACTTTGTATATGCCGTTTGCGAAAAGAGAGAGGCATGCGCATAAAGAATCACTAGGATCATAGCCTAGTGATTTTTTATCTTTAAAATATTTACAATTCTGAAAATTAAGAATAAAATTAGGGGGTAAATTATATATAGAGAGAAGGGAAAACGTGGTCAAAAAAGTTTTTCTAAATGGAATGGAAGTGACGATTCAATTTCTTATTTCGATTTTGGGGATTATTATTTTAGGGGCTTTGCCGAAATTATTTTATGGATTTAAGGTGGATGTATCAAAGTACATACAGACTTTAAAAGAAGTGTTTGTGAACTTAATGGATATTTCCAATTTGCAATATGTGAGAGGTAAATTTTTATTTCCACAGTTGTTCGTCCATTATAAAGAAACGATTATTATTTTTTTGGCTGCTTTTTTCATTTCATTATTTGTAGCATTTTGCATTGTTTATGTAATTATGAGTAGTTCACCGCGTATACAACATCGAATTAAATCATTTCTTATCTTCCTAGAATCCATTCCAGATATTCTTCTTATTTTAGTATCACAAATCTTAGTTGTATGGTTTTTTAAACAAACAGGTTTTTTACCTTTTCAAATTGCGTCAATTGGAGGCGAGTCGATTAGAGGGTTGCCAATATTGTGTTTGAGCATCCCGACTACGATTATGTTTGTAAAAATGGTAGTGATTCGTTTTGAAAATGAACTAGAAAAAGATTATGTACTATTTGCTAAGGCGAAAGGGCTGGGGCGTTTTCATATTTTAAATCGTCATATTTTACGAAATGTGTTGCTTAGTACATTATTCTTTGCGAAAACGAATATCTTTTTTATGTTATCTAATTTATATATTATAGAATGGATTTTTAATACGGGTGGTATTTTTATGTTTTTGAAATCGTATGAGGGTATTAGAGTTGAGGTTTTCATCGTTAGTATGCTGCTTATATATATCCCGATATTTATTTTATTCAAGCTGTTTCATTATTTCATTCCAACTGCGATGAAGGAGAGATTATAATATGTGGATGTATATAAAACGCGATAAAAGATTTTGGATAAGTATTGGGTTTCTTCTCATATTAGTTCTTTTGAGCATCGGAAATACGTTATGGAATGATGGACACATTAGGCAAGTTACATTGCAATATGATGCAGATGAAAATCCACAAGTGCCACCGTTTTCACCTTCATTACAATTTTTACTCGGGACAGACCGGAAAGGATACGACCTGTTACATTTAGTCATTGAAGGTGCGAAGTGGACGATTGGTATATCTATTTTAATTGCGGCACTTAGAATGGTGATAGGTGTGTTTTTTGGTGTTGTGCTTGGAACATATGTAAAAAGAGGGTTTTCAAAAATTGAGGCTTTCTTTGATAGTTTTACAGTTATTCCAACAGTTATGATTGCGTACTTTTTTCTTCACTTTGCAAATGCATTTGGGAGTGGAGAGGAAACAACAACCTTTTTTGAAAGGGCTTCGTTTCAAGTTTTATTACTTGTAATGCTTGTGATGCCAGTTATTGCACTGTATGTTGCGAAGGAAGTCCGTAAGTTGAGAACCGAAGAATTTATTGAAGCTGCGTGCATATTAGGTGGATCGAGAAGGCATATTGTTATAAAGCATATTTTCCCGCATCTCTATATGACGTTTATACTTGTATTTTTTCAGCAGTTTACGCAAACTCTTACTATTTTACTGCACTTAGGGTTACTAGAAATATTCTTTGGCGGAACAGTTCAGTTTTTAGGACCGATAGAAGAAATAGAATCATACACACATGAATGGTCAGGCTTAATTGGAGTCTATTTTAGATCATTAACAGTGAATCCGTGGATCCCTCTCGTTCCGATTACATTTTTTGGACTTACTATTTTTTCAGGAAATATGATTGTAAAAAGTATAGAAGAGGCGATGTTGAAAGTAAGATTAGGAGGAGAGATAAAGAAGGACGTAGTAGAAGCGGAACAATCTGTTGTGCAGTCAAAAGAAGATTTATTTACTTTTAAACATACGATGTGAAGAGAAAAAGAAGCAAGCATGGATTTCATGCTTGCTTCTTTTTTTTATTTTGTAGAAACTTCACCTGCAGCTTCTGTTTGCGGAATAAAGTATCCAATTATACCACCGATTATTGCTGGAATGATCCAGCCAATTCCTAAGTTATAAAAAGGAATGGTGTGTACGATATTAGCGATAAAATCTGGTATCATTTCCACATTATCAAGTGCATGAATACAGCTAATAATAAACGCTGCGATCATCGCTCCAATGTAGACAGAAGGTTTACGTTTCGTATATTTATCGATAAATGATACGAAAACTAAAATGATCGTAATTGGGTACAAAATAATTAATACAGGTAATGTGATTTTAATTAATAAGCTTAATCCTAAGTTTGAAATAACGAAACTAAAGATACAAACGTATAGTACAAGCTTTTTGTATGAAACATTTGTTAGCACTGTTGTGAAGTAATTTGCAAATGCACTCACAACACCAATTGCCGTTGTTAAACAAGCGAAGATAATGGCGATACTTAATAAAATATTACCGCTTGTCCCAAAGAATTGATACATAACAGTAGCTAATAGCTGCCCACCGTTTTCGAATTGTCCTAAGTTTCCGTTTGAAGCTCCAATATAACCGAGTAAGAAGTAAACAATTGTTAAGAATAGAGCAGCGATACTTCCGCAAATGATTGTATATTTTGCGATAGATTTCTTCTCTTGTATACCATTTTGACGAATTGCATTTACAACAATTGTTGATAGTACGAGAGCCCCAATTGCATCTAACGTTAAAAATCCTTCAAGAAATCCTTTGAAAAACGGGATGTCTTTATAGTCACCGATAGGTTCTGCAAACGTCCCTGGTGAAAGAATCGCTTTTGTTGCCATAATTGCAATAATTACAAGTAAAATTGGCGTTAATATTTTACCGATATGATCTACTAGCTTGGATGGATTTAATGATAAGAAGTAAACGACTGTGAAGAAAATCGCACTAAAAACTAACATAGAATACCATTGATCTGGGAAAAGTGGTGCAATCCCGATTTCATAAGATACAGATCCAGTTCGTGGAATAACAAATAGTGGGCCGATTGAAAGATAAATAATGATAGCGAATACTGCTGCGAATTTTGGATGAACACGGCTCGCTAAAGTGTTAAAACTACCACCAGCAAGGGCAACAGCAACGATAGCAAGTAAAGATAAACCGACGTCTGTAATAATAAACCCTGTAATGGAAACCCACATATTTTCTCCGGAAGAAAGACCAAGAAGGGGCGGGAAAATCATATTACCAGCACCGAAGAAAACTGCGAATAGTAATAAACTAATCGAAAGTATTTGCGCTGGTTTTAAAGTTGTACGCATATAAAGAAAATCCTCCTAATGAGTATTTTTTGTCGAAAATTCAAATAATTTGTCGAGTAACTGTTATTATTTTAAAGGTCTGATGATTAGAAAGCAATAGGGAATTTTGAAAATATTAAAAAATAATGCATTAAATCGAATAAATATACTATTTATATGTTTAATAGGAAGGATTTAACTTTTAACATAAAAAAACACATACCGCTAGGATACATGTTTTAAAAAAATATTTTTTTATCACGTTCTTCTTTTAAAATTTCAACTGCTTCTCGGAAACGTTGTGAATGGACAATTTCTCGTTCGCGTAAAAAGCGTAGGCTGTCATTTATATCTGGATCATCTGATAAGTTAATGAGCCATTGATATGTTGCGCGTGCTTTTTCTTCAGCTGCAATATCCTCGTATAGATCGGCAATTGGATCACCTTTAGCCTGTATATAGGTTGCAGTAAATGGAACACCAGCAGCGTTATGGTAATGAAGAGCGCTGTCATGGTCGACGTAATGAGGGTCAAGACCAGCTGCCTTCATCTGTTCAGGAGTCGCATCTTTCGTCAGCTTATAAACCATCGTAGCAATCATTTCAAGGTGAGCAAATTCTTCTGTGCCAATATCAGTAAGAAGGCCAATGACTTTATCAGGAATTGTATAACGTTGATTTAAGTAACGTAGTGCAGCAGCTAACTCGCCATCTGCACCGCCGTATTGCTCAATTAATAATTTTGCAAGTGCTGGATTGCAAGTTCCCACTTTAACTGGGTATTGTAATTTCTTTTCATAAATCCACATAGTTTCTCTCCTTTATATTTGCCATGGCCAAGGACCTTTGCTCCATTCCCAAGGGGCATTAGAATAGCTGTTTCCAAACTGTTGGAGTGGTCCGTATTTTTCTTCCATCTTTTGTTTTAATACTCTCCGTTTATAGGAAAAATCATTAAATTGATTAATCGCAGCGGTGTCATCTGGATGTGTATCTAAATAAAGAGTGAGTTCAACTAGTACAAAGTCCAGTTCTTGAAGCTCCAGTAAAAGCTGATAGTATTCTTCTGGTAGCGATTGAGTCACGTCAGTAGTCACCGCCCTTTTTTATAAGGATTTTCATAATAGTCATAAAAAACAGGCCATAAAGTCCCTTTTTGTAGTGCTTCTTTTGGCGTGAATTGCGGTAAGTTTGGCGGTTGAAAGCCTAAAAATAAATTAGGAGGAGTAGAATAATATTTTTTTCCGATAGGAGGACAAGGATCGAGAGGACTATGATAGGGCACGAATGATCTCATATATTTATTCACGAATAAACCTCCTTAAATGTTCATTACTACGTATTGTATTCAGACATAATAGGCCTTTATGACACATATAAAAAAGTAATAAGTGCAGGGGGAATGAATGTGGAGAATGTAAAAAATTTAATTGTGTTAGAAGTAAAGAACTTAAAGGAAACTCTGTATTTTTACGAAGGAATTTTAGGAATAACACCTAGTTCAGAAAGACCACAATTAGATATTACAGGTGTTTGGTATGATGCCGATTCAACGAGAATTAGTTTTGTTATGAATCGCATGTTAGGAGGAAGAGAGAAGAGTGTTACGAATTCATGCGATGGTTTAACATTTTCGATTTCTAACATAGAGAAGTTAAAAAAGAAGCTAGCGTTTTATGAAATTTTATATACGGAAAACAAAAGTGAGAAGAGTATTGTAGTACAAGACCCAGATGGATACAAACTTCAAGTGATAGAGAAGGCCGAATAAAAGGAGGGGATTTAGTGGAGAGAAATTATGAAGAAAGTGCGTTGTTTGAGCATCAATTTTGGCTAAAGGTGCTTACTGATCATTCGCAATTTTTACTTGATGCATTAGCTCCGAAGGAAAAAGAGGATATAAAGAAGGCCGCTTATTTTCTTGAAACATTTACGAATCTTTTAAATAAAGTACATAATGTGAATCTCATTACATTTTCAAAAGAGGCAGAACGAGCCGCAAAGGAAATAAGAATGTTTAAATTAAGTATTATACAGAAACAACTCGAGGGAAAAATCACTATTCATTTTACGCCAACTTTCATCAATCATATGGTAAACGAAGTAGAAGAGTATATAACAGTGTTAGAATTTTTAAAGAAAGGAGAAGTTCCGCCTGTTTTTCATGAATTACATTATCACCTCGTTTGGTTAACAGATGCGGCTGGTCATGCAGGATCTATTTCTGGTGGACTAGATCTTGTTGAAAAAAGATTAAAAGAGAAAAGTGAAGAATTCACGAAGCACTTTGAAAAATTTTACTTAAAGGCAGTTGAGATGACAGGGTATTTACGGACAGAGCTTCATCATTTTCCTGCATTAAAGAAGTTTACAAAAGATGTTTCACTTGAGTTAAAATTATTTTCACATTTTCTCCATGAAGTTGAAGAGCTAGAGTTATCGAATGAAATATTAAGTACATTATCTGCTAGAATGGCGGATCATATGGCAAGAGAAGAATGTTATTACTTATTAAAATTAGCGCAATCATCTGGACTTGAGATACCAAAATGTAATCCGCTTTAAAGAAAAAAGAGGCCAATTTTATTTGGCCTCTTTTTCTGTTTTATTTTCTCTTTTTATTTTCGCTTGTTCAATACTTGCCTGTAATGTCTCCATAATATTGATGATGTTTGGAGTTGGAGAGATTGTTTCGGTTTTTTCCTGTTGTTCAATTTTGTTTTCGATTAGTTCGGTAAGTGCTTCTTTATACTCATCTGTATACATTTCTTGTTCAAAAGGATTTGTAAGGTGGTGGATTAAATTAATTGCTGCTGTGAGTTCTTGTTTTTGAATAGGATAATTTTCATTACTTGGTAAGTTAGGTGTATTTGTTATATCGCGAATTTCATTAGGATAGTGAATAGTTTGTAACATAAGCCCATCTTCAAAGTTACGGATAATAGCTAAATGTTGTTTTTTTCTAATAGAAATATGAATAAGCCCAAGTTTATTTGTACGTTCAAGAGCCTCTTTTAATAATAAATATGATTTTTCATGTCCTGGGGTAGGGCCTATAAAATAAGAACGGTCATAAAGAACAGAATCGATTTCGTTATTTTGGACAAAAGATATAATACGAATGGAGCGTGGTTCGTGAGCTTTTTGTAATTCAGCCAATTCTTTTTCATCTATAATAATGTATTTATGAGGTGCGTATTCATAGGCTTTTACAATATCTGTATCATCGATTTCTTCATCCGTGCAATCGGGAGCAAATTTTTTATATTTAATAGGTGTTAAGCATTCTTTATGGAGACTTAAAAATTTTATATCGTTTTCTTCTACAGCACTATATAGTTTAATTCCTATATTTAATAATCCAAGTGAGAGTGCACCTTTCCATACGGTATGCAAATGAAGTCTCTCCTTTCCTTACAAATGATTATGTATATTATGAGATAGTAAGAAATTTCCTATACGTTTATTTGCTTTTTTAGTGAAGAGTAAGCGGGAGAGCCTGAGATATAAAATATATTGACAAGCCCTTCGAAATATTTTAATGTGAGTGTATAAAATTGTCTATAAAGGGGAGTAACTTATTACAGTAAAGTCGTCATTACAGGGAGAAACCCTCGGCTTTATTGGCAACGTTCCGTTGTTAGTGAGACCTTTACCAGCAATGGTAAAGGCCCCTTATTGTCTTTTTTAGGACCCTTACCATGTTTGGTAGGGTCCTTTTTGTATACAAAGAGAGGAGATATAAAAATGAAAAAACTTATTAGTAGATTAAGAGTTGTATTTCATGTTCGCCGATTTGTTCCATTTCTATTTGACTTTTTCACTTCAAAAGAGGTTTCAATAAAGAAGAAAATTTTATCTATTGCGTTTTTAGTTGGTTATGTTGCGATGCCGCTCGATTTAATTCCAGACTTCTTACCGTTTATCGGTATTTTAGATGATATTGGAATTGTGTTATTTATTTTGAACCGAATTGTAAAAATGGCGCCAGTTCAATTACAAGAAAAGCATAACGTAAACGTAGGATAGGAGTTAAAAATATGGAGCAAATTATTTTAGATATAATCGAGTTTTTAAAGCAGTTTTCTTATTTTGGAGTTGTGTTAGCATTAACGTTTGAATTTATTCCAGCAGAAGTAGTTTTGCCCATGGTTGGTTATTGGGTGTACGAGGGAGATATGAATTTTTGGCTTGCTGTACTAGCCGGAACCCTCGGCGGAACGACAGGACCTTTAACGTTATATGCACTCGGTTATTACGGCGGTCGTCCTCTATTAATAAAATACGGGAAATACTTCTTCATTAAAGAAGAACAAATTCAAAAAGCAGATGATTTCTTTGAGAAATATGGACCGGTTGTAGCATTTGTTGGACGCTTTGTGCCAGGAGTTCGAACGCTTATTTCTGTTCCGTGTGGTATGGCGAAAATGAACATATGGAAATTTAGTATATATACATTTGTAGCAATGTTCCCATTAACGACTTTATATGTTTATTTTGGAATGAAATTAGGTCCTCATTGGGAAAAAGCAGCGGACGTTGTTGGGCAATATATGCTACCGATATTAGGAGGCGTTATTCTTATCGTTGCTAGTATCTTTGTCTATAAATATATGAAGAAAAGAAATAAAACGGAATCTATCTAGTCATTTGAATATTTTTTGAAAATAGATGAATAGTACAGGCAAAAGACTCTGAGGGACATACACATATAGGGAATATAAAAGAGAGAGGGGAAACAACTATGTCTTGTGAGTGCTCAGGGTCAGCATTAACTTGTTGTCCAGATAAAAATTATGTGCAAGATAAAGTGTGTAGTCCGTGGTCTGCTACTGTAGTTGCAACAGCAATTGATAATGTTCTCTATACAAATAATATTAACCAAAACGTAGTTGGTACTGGTTTTGTTAAATATGATGTTGGACCAGGCCCAATTACTGTAGAGGTACTTGATTCTGCTGGGGGTACAATTGATACACAAACATTAAACCCAGGAACGAGTATTGCTTTTACGTATCGCCGCTTTGATAGTATACAAGTTGTGTTACCTGCAACACCTGCTGGAACGTATCAGGGAGAATTTTGTATTACAACACGTTATCCACTTTCATAGCAGAATAGGAGAGGTTCAAAATGGGAATGAGAAGTTCCAGTTTGTCTTGTTGTTCTAATAAAACACTTGTGCAAGACCAAGTATGTACAGACTGGTCTATTACAGGTGCTGGTACTCAAATTGTATATACAAATAATATCACGCAAGAAGTATATGGTTCAGGGTACGTGAAATACGATGTGGGAGCCAACCCGATTACAGTTGATTTTTTAGTAGGGGCAACAGTAGTTGATACAATTACTGTACAACCACAAAGTAGTGGTACTTTCACTGTCCGATATTTTACTACTGTCCGAATTACTACGACAGGAACGACTGTTAATCAAGGTGAGTTTTGTATTACAGTACGTTATCCAATCTCATAAAAAGCATACCGTGAACGGTATGCTTTTTTTTGAGAAAGTAATGAAATTGGTATTCTATAAGCAACATGTAAATTCGCAACAGTACTTGCCTTCTAAATATAGTGAAGGATTACTTGTTATATTGATAATACTGACTGACTGTAAGTTTTTTCCTGTGTACGATATTGTATTACCAGGAAACACAGTGAAAATATTGGTTGCGGCTCCAACGATTTGAATTGTAATTGATTCTGTGCTGCTAGTACTATTGTAAACCGAAACAGTACCTGATATAAGTAGTATCCCATCACTTTGCCACAGTATCATTGATTGTGATGCATCTTTGGTAGAAGGAATGGTGTTATTAGTTATAAGGAAATTCCCTGCAAATTCATTTGTTACTCGCTCGCAATTTGGATTTGGAGGAGGGGGCGGTGGACAAGGGGCTGGACAAATAATAGATAAAGGAGCGAAACAGCCGATATTTTTTTTATTCTTCAATACAACCCCTCCTTTTAAGTGGTCTTTTACTACTATTAAATGTAAAAGCATGGCCGATGTGTTAAAAAAAGAAGGAAATATTAAAAATTAAGATTGTCTAATAGGCTTAAACCTTAACTTATCATTAGTGTTATAGAAAAGATTATATGTGAATAGTCATAGGAAAAGAATGATCAGACTCTTTTAGACAAAAGGTGGTTGTATACAATAGTACGAGGAATGTTGGACTTAATTTCTAATTAACTGTATATTTACAAAAATCTAATAAACTTCATTTTTTATTTAAACGACATTAACATGTATTAGATAAAATAGCCCTTGTAATGAATCAATTATTATGAGGAGGATTCACGTGGAAAGAATTGCTTTACGAAAAGTAAAAGGTCTTATTGGATTATTGATGGTTTTTGTATTAGCATTTGT
>NZ_JAKUFY010000129.1:0-15043 GCF_022663675.1 Bacillus cereus group sp. BfR-BA-01355 | reverse complement strand
ACATGTAAAGTTCACGTATATACAAAAAATCAACAAAACAAAAGAGCACAGCATGTATAAGTAGTGTTGGTAGCACTCTTATACCGTTCACCTGATTACGCCAGGTAAACACTTGCTATACTCTCATGAGTTATTGTACATCATGCAGGGTCTATTAAGCAACGTTTACCAAATTATTGGTGACGTTGCTTTTTTGTTTCCAATAAGGAGACATATAATATGGAAAAGAAGCGCATTAATGTAATAGCAAGTGAAGAATCATTCCGTAACTTATCAACCTTTATAGAATTGGAAGAACTAAACAAAACTATACGTACATACAGAGATAATATCCGTATGTCTATTAAGCGTACAGATGTACAATCTAAACTCATTACATTACTTGAAATTTTAAAGCGCCACAGCTGCAAATATGTAGGTGTTAGTTTCCTATGCAAAAATTCAATCGCTGACATGATGGAAGTTTCATATAAAACTGTACAACGTTTAATGAAGAAGCTTGTGGATTTAGAGATGATTAAACAAGTAGCAATGAAGCGTAAAAAGGACATGCTTCAAACTTCTAATGCTATTATCATTCAACCAATTGTGGAAGAAGTGTCCAACAAGGCAGATGCAAAAAGTCCTACAAAGTGTCCTACCAATAAAACAAAACCTGTTTCCTTAAAACAAAATATAAAAGATATAAACAAACGTAATAGTAATGAGAATAGCAATACTCCAGAAGGGAATATTGAACAAGCTGATTTTGTTGCTCACTGGGTACCTGAACGTTTTGTTTCTTTAGTTAGCTCTTTTTACAGTGAATCTAAAATAATTCAAGAACTGTGGAAGGTCGTAAGACAGTGCAATAAAATCGTTAACCATACAACAGGTGATAAAGCATTTACTAAAGACCAGGAACTTACTATTGGCTTAAAAGCTATTAAAGAATTTGTTATGAAAATAAAATCCGGAGCAAAAATGAAAAAGGGTAAATTCGCTTATTTCAATGGGATTGTAAATAACTTAATGGACAAGTTCTATTTTGATAAGGAATTTATGGCCATATAAAAAAACACCTAGCTAAATTAACTAGGCGTTTCGATTTTTAAAATATTCATAAATTGAATTTTATGTATTGCATTCGGTCCATCATTCACTACAATTCTACCCATTTGTTGTTCCAGTTTAACAATTTTACCTTGAATAATAGCTGGTTCATTAAATTTTCTATACACAGTAAAGACTAATTCTGTATCATCCTGTACCGCCAATTGTATTAATTCAGCAGCTTCTTGTTGCTCGAATTCATCCATATATGGTCTAGGTTCCTTCTTTGAACCACTTTTCTTCTTTGGTGGTTTTGGTACTCCATTTGTCATATAATATCACCTCATTGAGCGTTTTAAGCGTATTGATATTTTGTTCTTACTTTATCAACAGATAGTATATTAGCTAATTTCATTGTTCTAACTTGTTGTTTTTTCATGCAATACACCAATATACAATCTTCATATAGCTTTCTAACAATAACAGTTCTTTGAGAGAAATCTCCTGAACTGTTTAAATAAATTAATTCAATTGGTATTTTTTGATTGAACGAACATTTAAGTAAATGATTCATAAGATGACCTCCTACAAGAACATTTGTTTGCATTTAGATATTAGAACGATAGTTCTGTTTTGTCAATGAAACAGAAGCCAACATTTACATTTATTACGTAAAATTGGTATGATTTACTTATTAAAAAAAGGGGGGAGATTTTTGAGTTTAAATATGTATTTAGGGGAAGTACATAACCAAACGCAAAGTATGAATGCTGTATGTACCGCTACCATTCAAGGTATGGAACAAGTTATTCAATCGATTGATTCTTTTACAAGCGATACTGTTCTACAAGGGCAAACATATGACAGTGCAAAAGCATTCTTTGCAGAAACTTTTCGTCCTTTAGCACAAGGAATCATTTACCTATGTGAGGAATTAATCCGTCAGAATGATGCATTTCCAAGTCAATTTCAATCACAGGTAGCTTCAACGGATGTAATCGAGCAAGAAATATTAGAACAAATTCGAGAAATTGACCGAATGAAGGCAAGTATGGAAGCCATCAGTCAAGCTATGCCAATGCCAGGTATGGATGCTATGGCAAATCTTTTTATTGCCATGAGGCGCAAACTTCAAGAAAAGTTAGATCATTTGTATCAGTTCAACCAAACATCTAGTAATAACTATAATACAGCAATTCAATTAGCCGCTAGCATTGCGATAGGTCTTGCTGAAGTCCAAAGCGGGAAAGGCTTTAGTCCTGCAAGTGGTACATTTAGTACGCAAGGATTGAATATGGAGTGGACAACTTCTATTCAATCGATTACAGAGGATAGGAATCGTCAGGCTGACAATCTTTTAAATGATAGTCCAATTGAAGAAGGAACGATTGATGATAGACCTTCAGCGGAATCAGAAGAAAAAGATTTTGATGGTAAAAAACTAGCAAGAGATATAGCTGGTGAACTAAGTGGAGAATATGATATTCGACGTGCTTGGGATGGTATTGATCCATCTACTGGCGAAAAACTTTCCACTTTGGAAAGGGTTTTCGCTGGAGGAATGGCTGTAGCTGGTCTTACACCAATCGGAAAAGTTGCTAAAATTGGTAAAGTCGGAAAAGCCATAGATAAGGCTGATACAGCTAAAAAGGAAATGCAGGAAGCCGCGGCATTATTGAAAGCTAGAAGACAGAAACAAGCTGCAATTAATCGAACATCAGGAGATAAGTTTGAAGCTGAATTGAAGACTAGCTTAGAAAGTACTGGCGAGTTTGAAACAGTAGTTAAGCAATTAACACTGGAAACGCCTAGCGGAATAAAAACTAGAGTTGATTTAGTCGCACTCGGTAAAGAAAACAGTAAAATTAATCTATACGAAGCAAAAGCTTCTTTAAGCGCACCTTTAACAAAAAATCAGAAGTTGGCTTTTCCTGAAATTGAAGAGTTTGGAGCTATCGTAAAAGGTAAAGGAAAACCACCGTTTGATGGTGGTACGGAAATACCGCCTACTAAAGTAGAAGTCATACGTAAACAATAAAAAGGAGGCTACCATATGTCTTTAAAAGAATTAGAACAAATAGACTTATTAGCTATCGAAAAAGAAACAGGATATGTCCATCTTATTATTGCTGACGAAGAGGATTGGTCAGACGAAGAAGAACACGTCTCGTTATTGATAGAAAAGATTTATGCTTACTTAGGATTTATTGAAAGTGGGACGATTTATGAAATATATCCTGATGCTAAGGGACGACAATTTGTTATTAGTATACACGGAAAATATCGTTGCACTGAGTATGGCGAAGAGTTTTTTGAAAAGACTGAGGAAATAGTTATGAAAGCTGGATATGGTTTCCAATATATACATAACCCCTACGAAGAAGGGGAAAATGTAGCAAAATAAAAGAAAAAAGAAGAACGCCTTGTAGTGAGAGGAAACGTTCTTCTTTTTTATTGGTCTATGTATTTATCCATCAAAAATATAATATTTACAGTTGTTGCATGAAATTGGTATGATTTAGGTATTATTTCAAGGAGGTTTTTTCATGAGTTACGATACTGTAGCATCGCTACAACGTATGCAACAATTAGAGCAAGCTCAAGCTGCAAATGGGAAACGTATAGTATTAAAAAGAGTTTATGAGTCAGATAAAATTTCAGCTCTCATTATCGTTCTTTGTATCATAGCTATCCCAGCAACAATGTGCATATCCCTTTTAGTGGGATTAATTATCTATTACATTAGGGAATTCAAACGCACGACTTACCTGGTTAAAAACGTTGCTACTGGAGAGAAATTCAGAGTGGAGAAACAAGACTTCAAACAGTATAAGAAGAATTTTAAGAAGAAAGAAAAACAAGTTAGAAGAATTTCTGATTTATAATAAACCCTATCCTTATTAAAGTTGACGGTGATTATATTGCGACGTACAAGCTTACTCAAGGAAAATACTTATCAAAAGATTGTTTTAAGAGCTGACTCAGAAAAGAAATTAATTGAGATTAAACAAGAATATTTTAAAACACCAAGCATAAATGAAATTAAAATGACTTATGATGAATATATTGAAATGGATAAATTAGTAAAAGAATGCATTGATAATTCTTTAAGGCAACAATACAAATCAAATCCTAATAATATTTTTTGGGGAATGGGACCACATCTAGTGGACGATGAAAAAAGAATTGTCACAGTGACGGATAATAAAAATCGAAATTTATCTGTACAAATAACTAATAAACATGTTGTAAATGTAATTGAGACCTTTAAACATGAAAATCAAAGTTTTGTTCTAAAAATAAACTTTGACGAACTTAGAGGTATTTTTAGAAGACTCCATTACTTTTTTAATATACTCAATAAAAAAAGCCGACTCAATTAAGAGCCGGCACTTTTTATGTTTACTATTTAATTTCTACATAATAAGAACTAGCTGTAATATAGTACACATTACCTCTACTATTCTTTACTTTATATTGTGAAGAGCCATTTACAGATACTTTATCAAGGATAGTAAATCCTAATCCTTTATCGACAGTTCCTGCAACATCTCTATCAGCCCATGAAGCTTTTGAATAGAATCGTAAATCATTCACTTTAGAAACTACACGTTTGCCTTCCACAGATGACGATTCTTCTTTATAGCGAATGTATGAGGGATTATTATAAACCCACTGATTCCCCCCAAGATTCAACCAGTTTCCTACTTTACCCCAAACTTTATATGATTCACCCTTTTGTAATTTACGAATAACACTATTTGTTGTGGATGGACCAGAACGAAGGTTTACATTGTATCCATCAATATACGCTACTCCCACTTCATTAATAACACCAGGTACTTCATTTGGTTGCTGTGGCTTTGGTTTAACCGTAACTGTTTCGCCTTCATACGCCTTTTGTACGTCCGCTCTAAATTGTGATTCTGATACGCCATGACTGCGAAGATAATCAATCGGATCTTCGTGATCTGTGCCACCAAGCTTATACGTAATGTCTTTATGCGTCCACAATCCAATGGATGGATCAATGTTTCTATCACGTAAAATCTTAGCGAGTAGCTTCACATATCTCTCATAGGATTTTTTAAATTTAATAGGATCACTAGTTTCAGAGAGCTCTACATGAACAAATCGTTTATTGGCTGCTGGGCCTGCTCCCCATGCTTGATACTTAGTAGAAGCAATTTGAATTGTTTCATCCCAATCTGTTGCATAATGTACAAATGCAGAACGCCATGTTCTTGCTTCATAGTTTCGGATATTAATAGCAGGTGCTTCAGGAGTCGCTGTAGAATGCGCTACTACACCTTCATATGCTCCATATCCATTGCGATATTCGACTTTAGGTAACCCTGGAATAATCATTTCTCGATCAGCAAAAACACTACCCGTTGAAGTAAATGCAATAATAGCTGCAGTAGAAATTGAGGCTAATAATTTAATAGATTTTTTCATTTGTCGTCACCATTCCCCATAATTTTTTGTTTAATATCTGATACATCCTTTGAAAGTGAACCAAATGCTTTTGCCTGTTCTTCTATGACTGCCTGGTTTTTTTCGATTACTTTTTGATACTGTTCTTCACGCTGTTCATTCTTTTTTTGCGTAGTAAAAAGCATCCACACAAATAACGCTGCAAATGCTCCTTGTTGAATCATTGAATTGAAAATCTGTTCCTCCACTTTTCTCATCTCCTTTTTAGCAAAATAAAAAAGCCTGCTTATGCACGCTTAATCTGTAATATCTAAATTAAAAAGCTCATCGCAATATGAATGATGTTTCCATTTTGAACACCATTCAAGAAAATTCCACCATCACTTTTAACTGTGACTTCACAAGCTGTTGGGCCATTGCCATATGCAAGTGCTGGGAAAGCAATATTTTGTACAGGACGAAATCCAGCCGGAAGGGTTGCAAATACTGTTGTATTTGCTAGATATTTAACTGATCCAATGACAGATATTTGTTCCCCACTTCTCTTGTACTTCAAAATTCTATCAGGAACATTCTCTACCCCAGTTGTAGGAAGGTTAATCCAACCTGTATCTGTTGCTTGCTTGATAGTACCATCCGGCTTGATTTCAACTCGTTTTGACCAATCCCAAGTATCCCCTTGCTCTTCGGTTGAAGGTGCAATAATAAGAGCCCCTTGTGCCCCCTTATGAAGAACTGTTTTAAACGAGCGGCTACCTAATACAATTGCATTATCGATCTTAAATTCAAGTATTCCATTTATGATGTCTCCATCTTTCTTAACAAGATTTGTACTAGCAGAAACATTAAACGTTTTATTGTTACGATTATAATCCCAAACACCTTGATTTCCTTTAACATCCCTAATCCCGTAATATCCATCGCCTGTTTGGTAGAAGTTGAGCTCTTCCACTCCTGCAGTAGAGAATGCTATTTTGTTCGTCTTGTCTGTACTTAACCTGTCAAACAAAAGATTGCCAGGCATGGTGTCTCCACTTTTCTTAACAACATCCATTGTATTTAATTTTCTCTGTAATTCGTCTATCGTTTTCTTAAGAATCTCAAAATCAGAAATATAGTTTTCGATTTTAATATTTCCTTCTTTCACATCACGCCTTAATGTAATGCGAATGTCTGGTGTACTCATTCGTTCTGTACTTTTTTCCATCACAAAATAAGCTGTCCAATCATCCGATGTAGAAACAGCTTGAGATGTAAACGTGTATGAAAACACACCTTTCTTTGCATCAACTATTTGAGCATCATCTCGAATGAATACTCCTGTGTGATTTGTCGCTTCATATTTAACCACATATCCTGTTAAATCCACCTTCTGCCCTTTTTCTCTTACGTACACTGTAAGTTTCAATCCATTCTTGTCATTCTGCCGAGAACGAATTGTTTTTGTAAACACAGGATCTGCTAAATCTATCATAATTTCCTCATTTCGCATGACTACACCTCTTTCTAGCTACTCCTTTTTACGTGTCTGGGCGGTCTTCTCTGACGTTTTACTCTGTTCCTATGCTTTATATTCCCTTTAGGTTTTAATGGCTCTAATTCTTCCAATCTAGCATCTGTTTTTGTCACATATTCTTGGAAACCTTGTGTTAGTTGTGAGAGCATTCCATATAAGCCAACACCACTTTCCTCTGATTCTTTCGGAATAACTAAACCATAATGCGTAGGAATTGCATCTGTAGTAATTGTCGGTTCTCCTTCTTTACGATTCATACGCATTTCATAGAGTTTTGGAATGTCCGTTTTCAAATTGTACTGTTTAATATCCCAACCCATTACGGTTTCCAATACACTACGTGTAACTGGCCTAATATTGGTTTTATAGGTTTCTTTAGAAGAAACTTTGAAGTCCGAAGCAATTACGCCTTGATAATATGATCCAAGAGCTGTCTTGATTTGAATATAACCATTTTCGTAACTTGAATTTCGTATCATCGCATTTGGAAGTATGATATCTGTATCTCCTCCAGATGAAACCCCAATACTCGCAATCCAATTGTCATTACGATAAAAGCGGAACTGATCTTTGACTTTAAACCTCATATCACTTTGAGCATTTAGGACAATCATTTTGTCAGCATCAAGCATTGCATTCCCTGTTTGCGAAAAGTATAAGGAAGCTGCATTCAAGTATCCATTGCCATCAAGTCCTTTTGTAATTCCTATTCCACCAGACTTAACACTTGTGTCTGAGAATTGGTATACCATAATAGCACCATTTGCCCCTGTGGAATCTGAATCTCCTCCTAAAATAAGAGTAGGTTGTATTTCATTTCTACTATTTTTGTAATACCCTACAAACACCCTTGTTCTAGATGACTCATACAAGCGTATAAATTGCTTTGAGATATTTACATAGTTCACACTATCTGAAGTTCGTAATGTTGCACCTGTTATCTCTCCACCTTGCACAAGATTTCCACTCAACGTACCTGCAGTAATAAAATCAGCAACAATTCTTCCGTCACTTGTAATAGCAGTTCCATATGGTCCATTCACACCTGTGGAAGAATACCCTAATCCATTCAAGTTCCATTGCCAAACCTTTTTAGCACTCCTTTCATCTTTCGTATCCATAATTAAAATACGATCTGGATAAACACGGACATGCCCTCCGAATCCTGAATTAATAAGGCTTGTAGCATTTGCTTTTGCTGCATCCAAAATCGAACTTGGCATATTTGATAACTCTTCTTGTACCAAGTCAACCCTACCAGAAACATCCGTAAAAGATTCTTTGAAATTACCAATAGTTATATCTAGATACTCTTTTTTTATCGGGTCATACTTATAAGCAATTACCTTCGCTTTTATATCAATTCCATCTTCTTGATGTTCAACGGTAACAGTATCTGCCATATAAACACTTTGTAAATGCTTATAATCCTTATACTCTTCCGTTTGTGATAACTCCTGAAACTTAACGTTATAAGTTGCTTTAGGCTGATCAACCTTTTGAATAGCAAACATATCCTTGGCTGCCTGGCGTAATAACCTATATGCTTCTTCTAACGGAACTGCATCTTCATCGTCAGCATTTTCACCAATAGCTGCTTTGATATGTTTAAACTCAACCACTTTAATTTTAGGATGAGGATACTTATTTATAAGTGGACTATCCACATATTTTTCAGGAAGAAATAACCCATCAAAACCTTGTGGCATGATTCTAGTTATGGGACTTTTCCAATCCACATTACCCTCATATCCTAGTAAATCTTTCTTATGACGAATCACTACCCCACGATCCATACCACGATTTTGTAGCATCTTCACATCAAAATTATCTCGTTTTAATTCGCCACCCCAACGATTAACAAATGAATTGTCTTGACTAGAATCCAATAATGCTTCCACAGGATTTTTTCGGACAATACGTGCACTTGCTATCTTTGGTACATCTGAATAAAACTGAAAAGGATGCTTGTATTGGCATCCTGCTGACATACGATTCATAGCCCCATTCCCATTTGTTGTTTCAGCAAAAATGTCTTCAATTAGATTCTCTGTTAAGTCATAAAAAATGTGATAACATTGCGCTGTAATCTCACCCATACTGACTTTAGGAGCTGCCACTCGAAATAGTTGTTCACCATCAGGAGTTAGAACTTTAATAATACTCATTCCCTCTATTTCCAGACCATGCGGCGCAAACAATGGATAACTAAATGAAAATAAAAATAAACCATTGAGTTCTTCCTCAACAGTTGCGTTATAAATGTTTTTATCTAAAGCTCCTATACCATTGTGTGTAAAATCAGTCTCATTTGGTTTATATAAAGTAATCATTTATATCTCCACCTAGGTCGAATTTCCATAAATTGAATTTCTCCTGACCACTCTATTTTATTTTCCCCTACGTTGAATATAGGGAACTTCCCGACCATTTTATTATTCATTGATATGGTATCGGTATATGCTTCAAGTACTTCTGAGTCTATAACAACAGAACCATTCACATCTTTTATTTGAAAAGAGACGTCATTTATTGTTATACGGAAAGTACCGTTTCCCACAATCCAAAACTTAGGATCAGATTCAATTGTACCTGGATTATAAATTACACCAGGTTTGGTGAGCTTTAGATTTACATCCTCTGTATATTCAAAGGGATCTAGTGTGAAATCCACCTCAAATTCACCATGCTCCTCAATTTCATTTACAATATCACCTACTACAACATGTTTAATTTTTCGATACACATCATCATCAGTAAAATATAATGTCTTTCCATTCATCAACCAAGCCTTCATACGTCGCACTAACGGCTTAATATTCTCTTCTTCAAGCATATTGAACTTTATTTTTAAAGGGACGTCTTTAAACGCCCCTTTTTTTGTAAGTGAGCCATGTCTACCAGACACTTCAATATGTTCTACTTCTTGTTCTGCTGTAGGAATAACAGGGCGTTCTACCATACATATTCCATAGTCACTTGCTAACTGATTATCGATACCTATGTCTAGCAATTTAAGTCCTCCCTATTCCTATTTTTGAATTACGCCCTTTTTGAGCAAGTGCATCATCTATTTTTCCGACCATGCGGTCGATGTCACGATCATCCCTTACTGAAGGATTATAAATATTAACTACAGTTGGTTCAGTTGACATCGTTGCTGCAATCCCTTCACCAATCGCACCTAATGTTTTTTTATTCAACGGTAAAACTGCTTCATTTCCAGCTTCTCCTGCACCTTGCAACTGACCATTACTCATACCGAAAATTGTAGGTCTAGTAAAGATACCTCCTTTTGCACGCCATTGTACACCAATGCCAGATGGATACGTAATGTCTTTCCCTAAAATGTTTTTCGTACTAGTTTCTAAACTAAAATGTGGCATTTTAGGCATTTCAGGTTTCGGAATCTTTAATTTAAGATCGCTAAAGAACCCTTTGATTTTATCAATGAATCCCTTTACTTTATCTACCGCATCTTTTATCGGATCAACGATAAATCTCTTTGCTGCATCAAATTTTTCTTGCGCTGCATTCTTTACAGAATCAAATTTTTCCCTTGCCGTATTGTACATATCATTGAACTTCTCTTTTGCAGAATTATAAGCTGAAATAACTGGATCAATAATATATTTATAAACTAGATTCCATGCCGTAAGTGTATAAGATTGGATTTTGGCCCAATTACCTAGTATCCAATTCGCTAAATCATTCAATTTTTCTTTCGTTGCATTCCACAATTCCTGAACAGGCTGAATGACATATTGTTTTACTAGATTCCACGCTGCGGAAGTATATGATTTCACTGTCTCCCACTGTGAATTCAACCAAGAAACAAGCGCACCGATCTGTTCTTTAACCCAATCCCACGCTTCTTGAACAGGTTGAGTAATATATTGTTTAAATAAGCCCCAAGCAACTTGTGCAGCAGCCTTTATAAGTTCCCACTGCGTACTAAGCCATGTGACTAATTCACCAATTTGCGCACTTATCCAATCATACGCTTCCTGGATCGGTTGTATAATATATTGAGATATTGCCGCCCATGCAATTTGTGCCCCTGCTTGAATGAGTAGCCAACCTGCTTCTAAAACTGTGGAAACTGCTGAAATAATCGGATCTAAAACTGTGAGCATTGTATCCCATGTTTCTTGCCAAGCTGTCTTTAATTGATCCCAAATAGAAGTTGCCGTTTCAACAATACCCGTCCACAATCCACTGAAAAATTCACCTAAAGGAGACAATGTACTATCTGCTAATTCAATGAATGAAGACCATGATTCTGAAAAATAATCAGTAATACCTGTCCAAATTTCCGATGCTGTATCAGAAATTCCAGTCCATAGATCAGCAAAAAATTGACCGATAGGTTCAAAGAACTCATTTGCCATATTTAAAAAATCTGACCAGGCTCCAGAAAAGTAATCAACTGTGGATGACCAAGCATCTTCACAAGTTTGAACTATGCTATCCCACAATTCACCAAACCAATCTTTAAATTCAGACCACTTTTCAGAAAGCCAATCCGTTATGGCACCCCAGTTTTTTATTAACATGATAATACCAGTTATCACTAAGGAAACTGCTGCAATGGTAGCTATCACAGGTAAAAATGCCAGATTCAACGCACCAAAGGAAACCGCTAAAGCAGCTACAATTGGAGTTAGAATAATAAATGCAGCACTCAATGCACCCATCACGATTAAAAGCGTTTGATCGGCTTCAGACAATTTACTAAACCAATCCATTACAGCTTTAACTCCATCAACAATTGGAGGTAAAATATCTTTCGCTAATTCTGCAAATTTCTTTCCAAGTGGTTCTAACGCAGCCTGCGTTTCTCTTAATGCTTTTTGAAATTGCTGTCCCAAAGATTCTTCCTGAAGTTTCTTCATTTCATCCATACGTCCAGTTACATCACCAAGACCACCATGTACATCATTTAGGCTTAGTACCGCTTCAGCACCCATGTCTTCCCATTTGGTACCAAATAAAGCAACACCAATCTGGTTTGCCTTTACTTTATCATCCATTTTTTGAAGATCGCCTAACACAGCATTAAAAACATCGGCTGCAGTTCCCTTACCTTCATTAAATGATTTCCATACTTTTTGTGTCTCTTCAGATAAATCGCCGAATCCTTCTGATACACCTTTCGAACCATCTTGTACACGTATACCAAATTCTTTCACTAGGTCATTGATATAGTCTAAGTTATACGAACCACTTTTTGTTCCATTTGCTAAAATTGTAAACATCTCTTGAGCACTAAAACCACCTTGTTTAAATAAAGGTGCGTATTCAGAGAGGTTATCAAATAACTCGTCTGAATAATTAAGACCTTCTTGAGCACCGGCAGCAAGTAAGTCAAAGGTTTCCTGTGTAGATAAACCAAACTGACTCATTAACTGCCCTGCTCCTCGAGTCGCTTCATTTAAATCCACATCATAAACTTTAGCTAATGTTAATACATTTTCTGATGCCCCTTGCAATTCCTCATGTGGAACGTCACGCATATTTTGATAGACTTTTATCAGCGCATTGTCTACCTCTTCAAGATTTTCACCAAAACCTTTTTTCCAAGTATCAACAGCAATTTTTTGAAGGTTTTCAGCACCTTTTGCAGATAAACCTAAAGAGGCTTGAATCTTTCTTTGAGAAGTATCAAAATCTACCGCTGTATTCACAACTGACTTTCCCATTTCAATCAATTTTTCAGATATTCCTTGTAGAACTTCAGCGGCTTCCATTAAATTGTGCATATCAAGTTTCTTATTGATTTCAGCCATACCATCCGCAGCTTGTGAACCACTTCGCCCAACACTCTGTAAGGAGTTTTCGAATTGCTTTAATGTAGTTTTTGCTTGGTTTAATTTAGCCTCAAGTTGCTGCACTTCAGTAGAGTTCTCACCATACACACGTTTTGCTGCGCTTAATTGTTGTTCTAAATTGTGGACAACCCTATCAGTCATTTCCATTTGCTGACGTAGTTGTTTCTGCGCTAATTCCAACTTATCCGCTTCACTAGCATTTGCTCCTAGTTCAGCATTTTGAAGTTTGAATGAGCTTGTCAAGCGCTTCTGTTCAGCTTCAAGTTTCTTAGAATTCTCTTGTAAATCCAGTAAAGTTCCACGTGCTTCCCTAGCTTCAATCGCTTGTTCGGAAAGACCCTCATTTACTCTTTTCATTGCATTATCAAGAGAAGTTTCAGCACGTTCTGCATCTAGCAGTTTACCGTACATCTTATTGAGTTGTTCAGCGGTTGTACTTGTGTCCTTGGACATCGCTTGATATTCAGAACGCAACATAGCTGTACGTTTCTTCGCTGCTTCCATTTGAATTTCAAGCTTCTTCTTTTCAGCAAGAAGTTTATCAGTCATCGTCGCATCTTGGCCCATTGCTGCAATATGATTTTTATATTCTTTCGCTGCATTATTCATAACCATATTGATTTGTTTCAATGTATTTGCATACTGGACCTGGCCATCCATTTTAAAATTAAGGACGACGTTTCTTTCTTTACTATTCCCTGGCATTTTCTCACCTCATTTCTTATAGGAATGGTGTTTGATCTAGCGTGTAGATTTGTTTTGGTTTCTGCTCATGTAATGCATCTGGATTGTTGTATCTGAGATGCATAATGAACTGTTTTAGAAAATGTGCCGGTGTGATTTTCCAAAAGTCATCCATACTTAAACCAAGCAATGTATTACCGACATAAAAATAAAAATCCCAGTCCAATTCGGACTGAGATTCCTCGTTTTTAGTCAGTATGTTTTTTACTTTTTTTCTTGCTTCAACTTCTCCATATCAGAATGTTGGAAAGTTTGGCCACTGAAAATTTCGTATACAACGATGAAAATATCAGGTAATTCATTCATAGGAATAGCACCTTTCAATTCATCTAATGTACATTCCGTACCACCACTACGTACCATCGCATAAATTAATGCACGCATCAATTTCGCTTCATTTTCTCCCAGGCTAAATTGACCTTTAGCTAACATATCATTCATTTCTTTTTCAAATTCATGATAAGGTGTTCCAAATGCTTCTTCCACATAAGGAAAAGATTCAAAAGTAAAAATAACAGGGATTGAGACACCCTGTATCTTAATGCTATTTCTAGTTATATTTACATTTACTAAATCACTTAAACGTGCCATAATTACCCTCCTTATTTACCTGTTTGAGTCGTTCCACCTAGCTGCGCTAGTTGAGATTCATCACAAATGACTTGTTTTAGGAAATCTTCAACTTTAATTCCTTTTGCCTCTGGATCACCAGTATCTAATTCAGCTTGTGTTACATCATTAAATAACAATGGATCTGCTGTAATTGTGTAGGCAATGTCATCCACAGTCATTTCATCACCTTGTGTTTTCCAAGATTCCTCTACTGGAGCAACTGTACATTTTGGGTACCAACGTAATATTTTTGTTCCATCATTTAAAGGAAATACAACACCTACTGCGAACTTTGGATACGCCTTCGCCTTAGCTGTTTCAAAAGACACTCCTTTTTTGCGTGTTTTTGCAAAGATTTTATCTTTTACTTCACGATTTAGACCAGCAAGATTAAAAGCTAATCCAAACGCTGTATTTTTGACAATGTTAATAATTTTTTTGTTAGATGCCCACTTTGTAAAATTAGTAGAAGTAGTGGAAATCGTTAAATCAGAAATATTCGTTTGTCGATAAACGATATCCTCATAAGTTGGTAGTGCACTAGAAGTTTCATTTCCCTTCATCAAGCACAGATATAAATCTTCGATCCCTACCGAATATTGAATTTCTTTATTTTCAACTGTCATGTATATCATCCTCACATTCTATCAATTATTTTTTGTGCCATAATATCAGCAATTTTGTCACCTTCTGCATCAAAGGTATTCTGAACAAAGTGTTTCCCTTTCACACGGCCCTTACCATTTGCTTTTTTATGGCCATGTTCAACTAAGTACCAATACCAAGCTTCATCTTTAAATTCCACAGATACACGATCATCTTTCACAACAATCTTTAGGCTATCCCTTAAATGCGTTCGCTTGTTTTTATT
>NZ_JAKUFY010000128.1:0-15072 GCF_022663675.1 Bacillus cereus group sp. BfR-BA-01355 | reverse complement strand
GGCACTTTTAACAGTAGGATATTCTTCAGTAGCGAGTGCTTCAACAGGAACATTGACAAAGGAAGAAGCAGCGCAAATGCAGCAAGATAAAGCTAAAAAAGAAGAAGCAATTAAGGAACAGCAAAAAAGTGAAATAGAGAAAAAGGAAGCGGCACAAGTACAAGAAAAAAATGATATGGCTAAAGAAGAGGAAGCAATAAAAGCTGAGAAAAAAAGTGAAGAAGAGAAAAAGAGAATAGCGCAAGAACAGTTAAAAAACGATATGGCCAAAAAAGAAGCAGCTATAGAAGCTGGGCAAAAGAATGAAGTAGCTAAAAAAGAAGTAGCCAAGCCAGTTGTACAAGGTGAAAAATTGCCAAACACGGCATCAAATAACGTGGTAATGATGGGATTAAGTGCAGCCCTTGTAGCACTAGGTACATTATTTGGTTTGAATCGTCGCAGTAAGTTTAAAGTGTAAATAAAATATTGTCCTATAAAGAATGGGATAATTTCATATATTAAAAATGGTAGGTTACTCCTACCATTTTTGGCATGGAGGGATGAAACATGAAGTTACTCAATTATATCGGTATCATATTGATGGCTATAGGGCTATTCATGGGATCCTATTACGCTGTGGAATGGTATAAAGGAAAGAGCTCTGCCGGGCAATTAACAGCAGAAGAAATAAAGAGCCTTAAAAATATACAAGATACTCAACTTTCTCATGAAACACCTGTAACCACTCAAGTGCCTTCTTCTCAAACAGAACATAAAGAAGGAGAAAAGGTAGCGATGTTAAACATACCGAAAATAAAGAAGAAGTTTTCTATATATTGGGGAGCGGATGATACGACTCTGAAAAAAGGAGTTGGTATGTTTGTTAGTGATTTAACGACAACTCCATCTGGAGGGGGACATACTGTACTGAGTGGACATCGAGATACTGTATTTACAGATTTAGGAGAGTTGAAAGAAAAGGATACCCTTGTTTTAGAGTATGATAATAAAACGTACACATATGAAATTCAAAAGACATGGATTACTCATGCGGATGATCGTACTGTTATTATAAAAAAAGAAGAACCGATATTAACACTGACAACTTGTTATCCATTTGATTATATAGGGGATGCACCAGATAGATATATTATCGAGGCGAAGTTAACTGGCAGTTATTCAAAATGAAATTATAGTTTCTGAAAGCAGGAGGGGGATATATAAGTTATGTCAAAAAACATTTTAATTGTTGAAGATGAAGATATATTACGTGAAATATTAAAAGATTATTTTTTAAGTGAACAATATGTAGTGTTTGAAGCGAGGGACGGGAAAGAGGCTTTAGTTGTATTTGAAGAAGAAGAAGTTGATTTAGTTATTTTAGATATTATGTTGCCAGAACTCGATGGATGGTCTGTTTGCCGAAGAATTAGGAAGACGTCCGAGGTGCCTATTATTATGCTGACGGCGCGCGTAGATGAAGATGATACGTTACTTGGTTTTGAACTTGGGGCAGATGACTATGTGACGAAGCCGTATAGTCCACCCATTCTATTAGCAAGAGCGAAACGATTATTAGAAAGTAGAAAGGCATCGAAGAAACCTTTAGAGAATGAAGATGATACGTTATCGATTCATGGCATCCAAGTTCATTTTCCGTCACGTACTGTTACTGTTGATGAGGCAGATGTTAGTTTAACGCATACGGAGTTTGAAATATTAGTGTATTTCATGAAAAACCAAGGAATTGTACTAACAAGGGAACAATTAATTTCAAGAATTTGGGGATATGAATTTGCTGGTGATGATCGAACGGTTAATAGTCATATTCGTAATTTAAGAAATAAATTAGGAGAGAAGGCAAAGTACATTACAACTGTAGTACGAACAGGTTATAAATTTGAGGGAAATGTATGAAGAAAGGAATTGTACTAAAATTATTTACTCTTACAACAGCATTATGTATGTTGATTTTAGCGACGATATTTATTGGACAAACGATATTTTTTAAACAATATTATGCGAATCGAAAAGTGGAAGATATTAAAGTGAATTTAAATTCCTTTGAGAAGAATTATCTAAACTACACAGGAAATGCAGAAGGAATTCAGAAACTTGAGCAAGACTTTTTTAGGGAAAATAATACGTGGATTACGACACTAGATCAGAATGGGAATTTAAAACATGTGGATGATTTTTATTTTGAGGTAACGATAGATCGTAGGCAACAAAAGAGCTTTGGACAACAACTATTCAAGATACCCTTATACAATCTCGTCAATATAGAGGAGATTGATAATAAATCATTAGAGCAGTTTTTAGGACAAGAGATTTATTTTTCTGGAGTGAGAAAAGAAGATAGTTTTATTCCATTCTCTTTTTCTTTATCTAAGCAGAATTTAAGTGGATCTAATAAACCGTTAGAAAAAGCATTTCAGGAGAAAATAAAATTAGATGAGGAGAAAAAGAGAGCGGCTGGGGAGCAACTTGCTAAGGAAAAGAAACCAGCCGTACAGGAAGAAGCTGCTCAGGAATTAGGCGTTTACATAGGAGGACGTGTTACAAAAGTACAGTTACCAGATGTAAACGGTCCTGTGAATCCAATTTATAAAAATAGCATATTTTTAGATAATATTAAGGGTTTTCAAACCGATTTATTATTAAAAGAAAGCAATAAAATACGATATACAACACAAACAATAGATTATGAAAAGAATGATATAAAATATAAATTATTAATTAAGCCAATAAAAGAAAAAGACGGATCAGTAGCATATATATATGCAATGGCTTCTTTACAGCCTGTAGATGAAGCTGTACAAATGGTGCAAGATTATTACATATACATCATTGCATTTGTAGTCGTTCTTATTTTTTTAGCTTCGTTTTATTATTCAAAGCAAATTGCCAAACCGTTATTAAAAATAAATGATACGACGAAGAAAATAGCGCATTTAGATTTTACAGAAAAAATACCGATTACTTCAAAAGATGAAATTGGTGATTTATCGAAAAATATTAATATACTTTCTAACAAATTAAATTCTCATATCGGACAGCTTGAACAAGATATTGAAAAGGAAAGAAAGTTAGAAAATACACGGAAAGAATTCATTTCTGGTGTTTCGCATGAATTGAAAACACCGCTGAGTATTATGAAAAGTTGTATTTCCATTTTAAAAGACGGGGTAGCTGAGCATAAAAAAGAGTATTATTTTCAGGCGATGGAGAGAGAAGTAGACAAAATGGATACTTTAATTTTGGATATGCTTGAGTTAGCTAAATTTGAATCTGGTACATATAAAATGAAAAAGTCTTCGTTTTATATTGATACAGTAATTGAAGATATATGTGAACATCTATCTGTGGAAATAGAGAAAAAAGAACTTCATGTTCATAAAAATATACGTTCATTTGAAGTGATTGCAAATCAAGGCCGAATTGAACAAGTCATTGTGAACTTCATTACGAATGCAATACGTTATACACCAAATAAAGAGGATATTATTATTTCGACAATAGATGATAAAGATCGTATAAAAGTGTGCATTGAAAATAAAGGTACTCACATTGAAGAAGAACAATTAGATAAAATTTGGGATCGCTTTTATCGCGTGGATGCAGCTCGGCAGCGTTCACAAGGTGGGACGGGACTTGGGCTTGCTATTTCTAAAAATATTTTAGAATTACACGATGCTGAATATGGAGTAAAGAATACAGGAGACGGTGTATTATTTTACTTTTACTTACCGAAAAAAGCGTAGATAATGCATGCTACGCTTTTTTTAATTTATTTTCATACTATCTTTACCTAATCTTTATTTTTAAACGATATAATCTGGTTAGAAAACGAGGTTATGTAAGGAGTCGATGAACCGTGCATAGCAATTGGCTAAGTATAATGGTATTTATTTTCTTTTGTGCATTTATTGTATTTTTAATTGATATTACGATATGAAAAAAGAGCGCTCATTAAGCGCCCTTTTTTTGTGTATTCATTTGATAAGCACTGATGCTTTTGAATAAACGTGGTGAAGTGATAAATAAAAATATAAGTAAAACGGTACATAGAATATAGGAACCAATCATTGTACTACCGTTAAATATTAAAGAATATAGAGCTGCTGATTGTCCTTTTGGTGCATATTGTCCCCAGAAAATGATACCAGCGATAAAGTGACAGAAGTAACGAGCTAGACTACCGATAAAAGTAGCGACGATAATATATCCAATTACTTTCTTCCCTTGGTTTGGTTTTGATGAAGGTTTGTCTTTACGGCTACCTAAGTTTGATTGTTCTTCGTTATTTTCATTGGATGTTAAAAGCGCCTTTTGAATTGGACGATAGAATAAACCAGCAAACCCAATGAATGCGAAAGCAATGAAGTATTCAATTAATACTTGAATTGGTGTTACGATAATGGCATCGCCTACGACAATTTGTAATAATCCCCAAATTAAGCCTCCTAAGAAAGCCATTTTGAAACCCCAGCGATAAGCGATAATAAAAATAGGAATCATTGCAAAAGATATAGAACCGCCTGTAGCTGATATTTTTATTGAAAGTGGTAAAATGTCGATGACCATGGCGAAGGCTGCAAGAATAGCAGATTCAATCATCGCTTGTAAATTGGTGTTACGCATGTTGTCTCCCCCTAAATCCAAGTTGTACAAAAAAGAATAGATATCATAGGAGGATACGAAATACGTAAATGAAAAGAGGTATGTATTTCGGACGTTTGCACAATCCCTGCGTTAGCATTAACTAACAGGTTCGAAGGGTCGGAACGAAGTGTTCCCTCTCAGCGGCATGGCTCCCCCAGTGATAACGAGATTCTTTATTTGTTATTGTTTATTGTTTATTGTAAGCGAAATGGATGAGAATGGCAAACGAATCTGTTATGACAATTATTGAAATAGAATTGTAGCGAAATGTTAATAAATATGAAGCAAAAGGGTATAGTACAAGAGAAATAGAGTGTGCTATAATTCTTCTGAAAATAATTATCATTCTCTTCGGAGGGGGAAGGTTATGAGCTTAGTAGATATTAAAATCGGTGAGAAAGTGCTAGTGAAAAGTGTTCAGTCTTTAGATTATTTACTAAAGAGAAGATTGGCTGCTTTCGGTCTTTCTGAAGGAAGCGAACTTCGTATGAAGCAAAAGGCGATGTTCAAAGGTCCTTGTACATTGGAGTGTCGTGGACAGTTAATTAGTATTCGTCATTGTGACGCGAAAATGATAAAGGTGGAATTAGCGTGAATAAGGTTGCTTTGCTAGGGAATCCAAATACAGGAAAGACATCATTATTTAATGCACTTACTGGTTCTTATGAATACGTAGGAAACTGGAGCGGTGTAACAGTAGAAAAAAAGGTTGGTAAATTAAAAGATAGACAAGGAACATTAATTGATTTACCAGGTGTTTATGATTTAAATCCAGTTTCACGTGATGAAGGTGTTGTAACAAACTTTCTATTAACAGAAGAATTTCAGCATATGTTAAATATTGTGGATTCTTCGCAGTTTGAACGAAATATGCATTTAACGTTGCAGTTGCTCGAACTTGGCAAGCCAGTTTCAATTGGTCTAAATATGGTTGATGTGGCGAAGCAAAGAGGAATTGTGATCGATGTAAAACGTTTATCCGAATTATTAGGCGTAACAGTCGTTCCTGTCGTTGCAAGAAGTGGAAAAGGTTGTGAAGAACTACTTGCGACCCTTAAAGAAAATGACAAAAACGAGAAAAAACCATTCATTATTTCATATGGTGTACAAATGGATGAAGGAATTGAAGAGGTAATTTCTCTTTTAGAGAAAGCGAATTACGAGCATCCGAGATGGTTAGCACTTCAATTTTTAAGCAATAACGAAGTAGTAGAAAAAGAAATAAAAGCATTACCAATTTATAAGGAACTTGTAGCCATTCGATCTCGCCTAGAGGGAAAACTTGATTGTACGTTGGAAGAGCACATTTACAAAACTCGTGAAGCGTATATTGAAAAGTTAAAAACAAATGTTATGAAGCATGAGAAAGAAGGGGAAATTCCTTTTTCGGAAAAAATTGATAGACTAATTACGCATAAAATTTTAGGACTTCCAATCTTTTTAGCAGTTATGTTTTTTATTTTTCAGGTTACGTTTACGTGGATTGGGACACCTTTATCGGATATGTTAGATGAGTTTTTTGGTGGCCAGCTTACGGATTGGGTGACGGTTGGACTTACAAGTATTGGAGCTTCTCATTTTATTCAAGCGCTCGTTACAGAAGGTATTATTGCCGGTGTTGGTGCTGTATTAGTATTCGTACCACAAATCTTTGCACTATTCTTTTTCATTTCATTATTAGAAGACTCAGGATATATGGCGCGAATTGCAGTTGTTATGGATCGAATTATGGAGTTCTTCGGTTTAAACGGAAAAGCGTTTATTCCGATGATTATCGGTTTTGGATGTAACGTTCCAGGTATTATGGCAGCGAGAACGATTGAACAAGAAAAAGAACGTTTACTTACAGTTCTTGTAACACCATTTATGTCTTGTTCGGCACGTTTGCCTGTATACGCATTATTTGCGGGCGTATTCTTCCCTCATAGTCAGGCAACTGTTGTATTTTCTTTATATGTTGCAGGTATTGTTCTTGCATTACTAGTTACAAAAATTATGTCTCTTACAATTTTAAAAGCGGAAAAGTCTATTTTCGTAATTGAACTACCTCCTTACCGCGTGCCACAAGCGAAAACGTTATGGCTAAGCACGTGGGAGAAAGGGAAAGGATTTGTTCGTAAAGCAGGTACATTCATCTTTGGTGGTTCTGTTGTCATTTGGTTATTAAACTATGCAGGTCCATCAGGATTTGGTGTTGATATGGGAGACAGTTACTTAGCGATGATTGGTGGGTTTATCGCACCGTTATTTGCACCGCTCGGCTTCGGAACGTGGCAAGCTGCAGCATCCCTTTTAACAGGATTTTTAGCAAAAGAAGTTGTCGTTTCTACAATGGCAATTATTTATGCAGTTAAAGAAGATGTGCTTGGAAACGTAATGGGAGCACATTATACAGCATTATCAGCTTATGCATTTATGTTCTTTATTTTATTATATGTTCCATGTTTAGCGACGGTGGCTGTTATTAAACGTGAAACAGGATCAGCGAAATGGACGATTTTCTCAGTCGTTTATCCACTCGTTGTTGCTTATGTATTAACGCTTATTATATACCAAGTTGGATCTTTACTAGGATTCTAAAAGGAGATGTATAATGATGGTCAATATTATAATTGGAGCTATCATTTTTGGTTATGCAGCATACACGTTAGTTAATTTTGTAAAGAGAAGTAAAAAAGGAAAATGCGCAGCATGTTCTTTAAATAAGTCATGTCAGTCGAAAACTTGTAATCCGGATATGGAACAAATTGCTCATAATAAATAGAAAAAAGCTTTGCGAATTGCAAAGCTTTTTTGTTTTACTTTTTAATTTTTACAAGTTGAGAAGCTTCGACGCCTTTGTAACCAGGGAACTCTTTACTTGGGTCTTTATCAAATTTTAATACACCTACAGATTTTTCATCACCTTTTACACTGTTGTAAGTTGCGTCATCGACAATCGCATACATATCTGTATATGCACGGCCACTTCCGATAATTGTGTTGCCTTCATATTTTAATTTTGCCCCATCAAGTGTAGCATTTTCTACTTTTTCTTTTGCAAATAATAAACCTTGTTCTGTTGTTACAGCTGGTAATTTATCAAGTGGTTTCGTGTTGTCTTTTTCATCAACTTTGCTAAGTAACTCTTTTTTCACTAGTTCTTCACCAGTTTTCTTATCCATTACAAGAACTTTTTTACCATCTAATGTTGTCATTTTCATTTTATAGAAGTCTTTTTCTTTCACTTCTTTTTTGTTTTTATCTGTAATTTGCTGAACTTGTTCTTCTGAGCCGTACAGTACAAAACCGTTCGCTTTCTCTCCTAATAAAGAACAACCTGATAATGCACCAAATGAAATTGCTGCTGCTAATCCGATTCCTACTAATTTTTTCATGATGATTTCTCCTTTTATATGTTTTATAGTAAATACAATTTTTGTATTATTGCTTACATGTGAAGAAGCTTGTTTGTTGCTTCTGGTATTAGTGTATAAGAAATATCAGAATGCAACTATCGAGTTAGCTTACAGTAACATTACACTTATGTAATTTAGTGAAATCGCACAAAAGTAAGTTAATTTCAAAGAGGGATAATGAGAATATATTATAAATACAATATTGTATATAGAATGTCATATTATAATGGATGTATTTTGGAAATAACATGTAAGGACATATTAGTTTTGTTATAATAAACAAATAGGCTGTAAAATGAATATTCTTTACTGTAAAGGGAGATTTTTCAGTTTTCCAAGTAGTGAATTTGAAATATGAGGTTTATCATAGGAGGAATTTAGATGTCTGTATTTAAACGATTAAGAGATTTAACAATGTCAAATGTGTATTCATTAATTGAAAAAGCGGAAGATCCAGTTAAGATGACTGATCAATATTTACGCGATATGCAAGCCGATGTACAAGAAGCTGAGAAAAGTGTAGCAGCTCAAATCGCACTTGAGAAGAAATTCAAAATATTATTTGAAGAGCAAGAAGCACTTGTGAAAAAACGTGAAGAGCAAGCTCATATGGCTGTTCAAGCTAATAACTTAGATCTTGCGCGCCGTGCATTAGAAGAAAAACAAAATGCAGAGCAAAAAATGAATGAATATAAAGCAAGCTACGAGCAAAATAAAGCTGCTGCTGATAACCTGCGCCTTAAGCTAGAAGAAATGCGCAAGCAATTAACAGAGCTGAAAAATAAACGTGAAACACTTGTAGCACGTGTAAATGCAGCGAAAGCACAGAAAAATATTAATCAGGCAATGTCTGGATTTGATTCAAATTCAGCAAAAGCTGGTTTAAGCCGTATGGAAGAGAAAGCTCTTCAATTAGAGGCTGAAGCGGAAGCAAGCGGTGAAGTTTATAAGAAAGAAAAGTCATTAGATGATGAATTCGCAAGCTTAAACAAAAATTCTGCTGTTGACGATGAATTGGCTCGTATTATGAAGCAGTATGAGAAATAATATAGAATAAAGACAAATGAACCGACATGTCTAAACAAATTCATGTCGGTTTTCTATTATATTTTTGAGGAGGTTTTGCAATGACATGGATGAATGTAGTTGCCATGCTTGTATGGACTGGAGCGAGTGCAGTACTTTTATTTGCAATTATGTGGGTTGATTCAATTTTTACAAAATACAATGATTTAAAAGAAATCAAAAATGGAAATACAGCTGTAACAACTCGTTTTATTATGAAATTATTTGCACAAGGGTACATTTTATCTCAATCAATCACGAAAGCAAATGACTTATGGCAGGCGCTTCTTGCTTCAGCAGTTTCTTTCGTTATTTTATTAGTTGTAGAAATGTTTATCGAATTTGTGTTAAAGAAAATGTCTGGCTTAGATTTAGAAGAAGGTACGAAAGAAGGTAGCGTTGCACATGCGATGTTAGCTGGATCATTACATATTGTTGGTGCACTAATTTTAGGTGCTTGTTTATAAAGAGAAAAGGAGGGGTAGATCATGAGTTTATTTAAACGAATTAAAAATATAATGAAAAGCCCAGAGCCACCGAAGCCGGAAAAGAGTCTTTTAACGTTAGCTCCTGGCGATATGATTGAAGTTTCATTAGTTATGTACGAATTGACTGGGAAAACGAGTATGCATTCTCGTAAAGAAATTGTTTTAACACTGCAAGATGGAAAAGATATTCGTTATTTAAAAATTGAAGATCGTGAAAATACGTATTACAAATTATATACTCCAATTGATGGTCGCTTAGATTCAATTGATGAAATTCCGACGACAATTGAAATGGATGATACTGAGTACCATATGGAAGAACAATATAACGGACGTGTTGTTGTGATGGGGAAAACACCATTCTCAGCTTCAGAGGAACAGTACGTATGGGAATTCCAATCAGATAATCGAAAATTATTGCGTATTGAATGGCAAAATGGTCGCACAATGATGTATGAGGGAGAAGCAATCATTCCTGCTGATGTACAAATTATAAGAGCAACGTAAGGGGGCGTAATCATGTCAAACCGATTGTTTACCATGATTAAATCGTTTGTGATCCCTATACTTGCTATCGTTATATTACTTGTTGTTGCTGGTTATGCCTTATCAGGTTGTCAAGGCGGGCAGACAAAGTCGATTCAAGACCGTTATCCACTTGAGTCTGTCGCAAAGGAAGGTAAACAAGAATCTTACGTGTATAGGGCCGCCAATCGGTCAGTTCCTGAAGTAGCGAAGGAACTCATTAACGAAAGAGAACCGAAGCAAGCATCTAAAGAAGACGAAAATCAAATGTTCCTCGTTTATTCTGACAAGATTTATAACTTGCAAAAGGATAAAGAGAAACCATCGGATACGTTAATTGAAATAAGTAATAAAGAATTTGTCCGTCAAAATTATCAACCGTCCTTCTTGCAAGGATATATTATGGGTAGCATATTAAACGATATATTTGGTTCACGAAAATCATCATACGGTGATTATCGAGGATATAACGACAGACAAAATCATAAACCAGTCATTCCAGAGAGACCACCTACGAAAGAAGAAAAGAAAACCCCACCTCCAATTACGAAGGAAGGGAAAGGGTCTATTATTAAGCGAGGCGATAATGTAGATTCGAAACCATCAGTAGGTGATAAGGGAAGTATTACTGAAAAAGGAAGTAATACGACGCCCCCACCCTCTACTGGAAGCAAGGGTAAAATTACAAAAACACCAGGCGGTTCAAGCGGATCAGATGTGAAGCCGAAATCATCTATTAAAACTCCGCCAAGGAATACATCTCCCCCGAAAACGAGGGTCGGTGGTTCAGGAAAGATTACGAAGAGAAGATAGTGTAGAGACCGAAAAGTGTAAATTACTTTTTGGTCTTTTTTTGTTATGGGAATTAATTCCTTATAACTGGTACAATTGAAGTATAAGGAGGGGATAGTATGACTACGTATAAAAGATTTAGTGTAATTATGTTCCTTGTATTATTCCTCAGCTTGTTTATTAGCACGACAATGAAATTTCATTTTGTAGTAGGTATTCTATGGATACTGTGTACATGCACTTTATTTTTGTATATCCCGCTGCGTTTTCAACATGAAGTGACGGCTTTTCAAAAGTATGTAGCGTGGATTAAACGTGGGAGTCGGTGGGGCGAGTAAAAATATATCTACGTACTGGAAAAAACTTACAACTATAGCAATTTAATAATAAGAAGAGGGTGTGCCAAATTGTTGGCCCACCCTCTTTTTCATAATGATTAATGAATATCACGTTTCTTGAAATTACCGCCTTTTACTTCTGCTACGTCATAAACTGTAATAAAGGCGTGTGGATCGATTTCATTAATAAGTTCTTTCATTTTACTTTCTTCTAAACGGTTAATTACACAAGAAATTTCTTTGAATTTCTCTCTTGAATAACCACCGTATACTTCGTTATATGTTGCACTTCGGCCTAAACGATCGCGAATTGTTTCTACCATTAATTCAGGCTCTTTTGTGATAATTTTAAATGCTTTTGAACCACTTAAACCAACTTCAACGATATGAATCACTTTCGAAGCGATAAAGTAAGCAATTGCCGAAAGGATAGCTCCTTGAAGGCCGAATACCGTTGATACGAAAATAAATACGAACATGTTTAAGAATAAAATAAGGTCACTCGTTCCAAATGGTAACTTACGAGAAAGCAATACAGCTAGCATATCGATTCCATCTAATGCCCCACCGTTACGTAATGCTAGTCCCATACCAAAACCGATAATAATACCACCAACAACTGTAACTAATAATGTATCGCCTTCGATAATAGCTGGTATTCCGTGCATGACAACGGTACCTATTGCTAATGAAGCGATTCCAATAATAGAATAAATTGCAAAGCTTTTACCGATTTGCTTATATCCTAACCAAACGAAAGGAATGTTAATAACTGCGATTAGAGCTCCTAATGGCAATCCAAATAATCTTGAACTAACGATACTTAAACCAGTCACACCACCGTCTGATACGTTATTTGGAATTAATACTGCTTCTAATCCGTACGCTGTGATAAATGCCCCAATAATAATCATCAAAGCTTTCGAAGCAATTTTTAGCTTATTGGGCTTGTTTTTGATAATTTTCTCCATATAATTTCCTCGTTTCAAACTAGTTTCTTGTTTGTTACATAATTCACACCTAAATTTTATTTTAACATTTAATTTGAAAAAATTCTCCTTTAATGGATGTATGCAGGGAATATTATGACCATATTATTATTTTAAATACAACTGTAGAAGATTAGAGAGTGGTCATAATTTTAATATGAAAAAGTAGAATGAATAGTATGGATATATACATTTGGGGCACTAACCTTAGGGAGGGGGTTATGTGGGATACTGTACGAAATGTGGAAATGAAACGAACGAGGGCAACAAGTTTTGCGGGCAGTGCGGGGAGAGTCTTAGCTATAAAACGGTAGGGGGAAGTTTTTCGAATAGCAGTTCTAATAGTAGTATAGAAATTTTTTCTTTAGTCGGTTTCATCACTGGATTAATATCTTGGTTTATAAACTTATGGGGGCTTATTGGTAGTGTAGCTATCGTATTTTCTATATTGGGTTTAAACAAAAAAGTGACGGGTACGAGTAAAACATTTGCTATTGTTGGAGTGATTTCTGGAATAATTAATGTGTTGTATGCTGTTACGTTATTTATTTAAATTTGATGAACAAAAAGGTATAAAAAAGTCCCCTGTGCATAAAGCATTCAGAGGAATTTTTATTTGATAGCTATTAAGAAACAATAAAACTAATTACTGTTAGGAATAAAGCGAAGCCTAAAATAGTTCCACATATTTTCATATGGCGCTTACGTCCCATAACAACAATTGCGACATATTCACGAATCATTGCGTTAGGCCAGTAATAAAATGCAGTTTTTGATCCGATTCCTTGGCTATTAAGGCCAGCTTGTCTTGCATATATACCAGCGCGGAAAAGATGGAAATTATTCGTTGTAAAAATACTTCTATACTTACCTTCTGTTTTTAAAGAATCCATAATTTCTTTAGAGAACAACATATTTTGATATGTGTTTACAGAGCGATTTTCTTGCACTGTATGTTCAAGAGGAATTCCTTTTTCAACAGCATAATTTTGCATCGCTTCCGCTTCTGGAAGGCCTTCATCTGGACCTTGACCACCAGAGAAAATAATTGTTGGTGGTGTATTCACAGCTGCTTGTTTCCAATAAAAGTCGATAGCTTTATTAATACGACTTGCAAGTAAAGGTGGTACTTTATCATTAATTAAGCCGCTACCGAGAACGATGATGAAATCTTGATTACGTCTTGGTCTGTTGAATTGATATAAAAAATATGCGCTTAAGAAGTTAGATAAATGCACAAAGAAATACATAGTTATAAGAGAGATAGCAGCAAAGATAAATTGAAAATGCTCTGAGAATAAATTTGCTGGATTTATGATAGGGAGCATTATAAAGAATAAAATCCCTAAAGCAGCAATTAAAGTTAAAGAGTTTGTGAAGTGTCTTCCTTCACGTTGCATTAAAATTTTTGCATTAAGAAAGAGTCCGAACATTAAAGCGACTATAGCAAAAGGAATCATTACAAGTAGTGCTAACATGGGGATGATAACGATAAAATGTAAATCGTTATTACCAGACTCAAATGAGGCTATAGCGCAAAACAATAGAAATGAACAGATAAAGGCATTAAATAAAAAGCCGTTTATTATTTTCCGCGGATCTTTTAAATACGAGATAAGAAAAATAATAAACAATATAAGAGGAATAATTCCAAAATACAGCATAAATATAGTACACCTCAACTTGTATAAGAATTTGACATACCTTTTATATTACATGATTATATAAGTAAAAATGAAAGAAAAAGGATTTTGAATTTTCTCAATAAAATATATGGATACATATGTTACAATATATTCAAAGCGATATATTAAAAGTAAAATGGTTGAAGAGGCACTCAGTAGAGTGCTTTTTCTTTTTGTATGTAATTGTGCATATTATATTTTTTTTCAAATGAAGAGGATTACAATATAAGTTGTAGACAGACTTTATAAAGCAGAATTTAATACAAACATTTCCCTCTACTTTTTGTATCTAACAATCGTATAACAATAAATAATTCTGTTTTATAGTGTCTGTTTTTGAAAGGTGGCTTCTTTGAAGGCACCTTTTTTTTATTAGTATAGATAGTTTTCACTGTTAGCATAGTGTAAACTATCTATACTAAACATTAGCAATCTTCCGTATAAATATTATCAATTTACTATATATTCCAGTGGTGTTAACCTACATATGAAAGGCTTTCTTTTTCAAAATATTACCCCTAATAAAATTTTGAAGAAGTCAACTGTCTCCAAACTTGTCTTTATGCTTAAGGAAAAAGCACTCAATTTGAGTGCTTTTTCTTATTAAAACATGCTATTTTTCTAGGCGATTTTCATAAAATAAAAGTAAAGAAATGAAAGTGGGTGACAAAATGCCAGCAGTTGTGGAAGGTGTTATTATTGAAAACTGCAATGGAACAATTAATGTAGGTGATAAATATAACGTACAGCCGATTGAAAAGACGAAAGCTTACAATGGATCGGGATCATCAAATACAGGAATGAAAGTACAAACGTTTAGCGGAATTAGTACAGCTGATGTATGGGATAATGATGTGAATGATCAGGGGATACAGTTTACTTTATAGCACAATATGTAAAATTGCATAAAATGATGAAGTTGCCCTATGATACAATCTAGCTGTGAGCTGTTAATGATTCTTCTGTATTATAGTTGTTAGATTAGAAATATAACATCTTATTAAAAATCATACGTATAAAAAAGACACTTCAACTGAAGTGACCCCTGTCAAGTAGACAGTATTCAAAAAACACAACTAAGCAACCTGAGTTCTATATTTATATGGACTCAGGTTATTTAGTTTCTTTTGGAACCTTTGGTGATT